>NZ_JAQNCQ010000109.1:0-4182 GCF_028368005.1 Geitlerinema sp. CS-897
GTCTTCACTGGCGACTGGCGACTGGTGACTGGTGACTGGTGACTGGTGACTGGTGACTGGTGACTGGTGACTGTTCCCCATCAACGATCGATTAATACATTTGCCAGCGTCCTTCGGTTTGATATTGAACGATTTTAGGATGGACGAGTCGGTTAATTTCAACATTGTCTAGGGAAATGTCGGCGGGAAGGTGGAACAACCCCGGTAGGATGTCGGGAGTCAGAAAGCGAGTCGCGATGGGAAGGCGGAGTGTTGCGGGATCGAATTCGGTTTGGGTGGCGAGGACGAATCCCCAAGGTCCGAAACTGGGTACGTCGATGGTATAGGGATAAGAGGAGAAACCCGCTGCGTTGAGGGTGGCGGCGATACAGGCGAAGGCTTTGGTGGCGAAGAAGGGACTCGAGGCTTGGGTGACGAGGACGCCGTTGGGAGTCAGGCGCGATCGCAGTCTCAGGTAAAATCCATGAGAGTACAGTTTGGCGATCGCCTCGCGATCGGGATCGGGAAAGTCGGCGACGATAACGTCGAAGGTTTCCGACAAGCTGGGGGCGACGGAAAAGGCGTCGCCGTACCGGATTTCAACGCGAGGGTCGGAAAAGGAATTCTCGTTCGATCGCGCTAAAAACGGATGTTGGCTGGCCAGTTTGACCACTTTGGGATCGAGTTCGAGTAACACCACCTTCTCGACGGCGTCCCATTTCAACACTTCCCGCAAGGCTAACCCGTCTCCGGCCCCCATGACTAACACCCGTCGGGGGGTTCCACTCGCACTCATCGCCGGGTGAACGAGGGCTTCGTGATAGCGGTATTCGTCTACCGTCGAAAACTGAAGTTCGCCGTCGAGATAGAGTCTCACGTCGCGATTCCAGCGGGTGAGGACGATGCGTTGGTATTGAGTTTGAACGCGAGCCACGACGGGAGCGTCGTACAATCGATTTTCGAGACGATCGCCGAGGGGAACGGTTAGCGGGGCGATCGCCCACAAAGCCGCGCAAGTCGCGAGTCCGACGAGTCCCCAACGTTTCATTTCAGGGAACGATCGCCCGATGAGAAACACCATCAACGCCGGAAACGACCCGAGAATCGCGGCGGTGGGAAACAGTCCGAATATCGGAAGCAGCAATACGGGAAACGCCAGCGACCCCACCAACGCCCCGGCGTAATCTAAAGCTAACACTCCAGCCAGAGCGTCTTTCACGCCGCGATCGCTCTCCATCATCCGCGTCAGCAGGGGAACTTCCAACCCCGCCAGAATTCCCAAAATCACCGTGACGAGAATCAGTCCCAACCACAGAGAACGGTTGACAACGAAGAGGACGAACAGCAATAACGGTAGAAACGCCGAAGCGGGAGCGATGGCCAGTTCCACTTGAACGAACCGTTCGAGGAGTTGGGTCTTCAGGGGCTTTCCCGGCGTGTCCTCCACAGCGACGAACTGACTCAGATAAGACCCCAACCCCATCGCGGCGAGAAATCCTCCCACCGCGACGCCAAACGAAAGGGCTTGATTTCCCACCAGGTAGCTGGCGAGGGTTCCGAGTAACAACTCGATCGCCAGCCCGCAGGCGGAGGACACGGCGGCCGCTGCGAGGAGAACGTTCCGCTGTCGTCGAGTCAATGTCCACAATTGCATCATGTTTTAGATTTGAGTCTGCGCGATTTTTCGTACCCCCTCGCCCTCAACGCGAGCGATCGTTTGTTCGGACGAGAGATTTCTAGAGTTTCAAACCCCGTTTCGGCGTGAGTTTTCGCGCAAAATTGCCTAAAATGGTAATAAGTAGATATACACGGATAAGTAAAGGTTATGTCCGGAACTGAATCCCACGCCCTACCGCTCTTGTCAGATCGAGAGTTACAGGTTATCGAATTGGTTGCTTCGGGATTAACCAATCAAGAAGTTGCCGATAGTTTAGAGATTAGCAAACGCACCGTCGATAACCATATTAGTAATATTTTGAGTAAAACGGAAACGGAGAATCGAGTAGCTTTAGTCAGATGGGCATTGCGTTGGGGCAAAGTCTGTTTAGACGATGTGAATTGCTGCACGCTCCCTCAACCGAGTTTTGCTTCTCACTCGAACCGTCCGCTCGAACAGGTTGGAGAACCGGTCGATAGTGTCGAACCGGAAGTGGCCTCTTAGGGGTGTTATTCGTTCGATTTATTCGATTTAAACCTCGGGTGTCTCGTCGCATCGAAGCCCCTCGATCTCAAATTTGATTCTCGTCCAAGGCGTCGATCTAGAATTTGAGCGATCTTTTTCAGGTTTCGGGGCGTCTCTTTTTTGAGTGCTACCCTTGACGAATATTTTTGAATTGAAATAAATCGGAAAAACAGGGTATAAAAATTTATGTCCTGCTGAGATTGTCGTTTGTCTGCAAGTTTGAGGTTTGGGTGTAACGTCAAATTGTAGCAGACCGTGTCACCGCGAAATCCCCTCGATCGCTAAGGGTGAAATCGTGAATTTTTTGAGATCGCAAAATTCGTGTTAAAGGATAGGATGTCATGACCGATCGCTCTCGTCAGTATTTTTCTATTTCCACGTTGCCCCTGACCGTTTATCGCGAAGTCGTCGCCCATTTACGGCAAATCGACGGGGTCGATGCGGGGTTGTTACCGCAAACGGCGACGGATTTCGATTACTATCGCAGTCAAATCGGCGGATTGTGGATCGAAACGGCGACAGAGGCCGACGCTACCTGTCGATCGACCCTCGAACGGGTGTTAGCCTATTATGGCGATCGCTTCGGGCCTTGGCAGGCCATCGAAGTCGAATCTTAAAGATGGGTTGTCGAGATTTAACGAAATTCTTAGAGTTACGGTCGATCGATGTCTAAACTGCAAGCAATTCGCGGAACGCGGGATATTCTTCCCGAGGAATCCACTGACTGGCAAACTGTTGAAGAGACGGCGAGAGAAATTCTCCAACAAGCCGCCTATCGCGAAATTCGGACGCCCATTTTCGAGCAAACGGAACTGTTCGAGCGGGGAATTGGGGAAGCGACGGACGTGGTAGGAAAAGAAATGTATACTTTCGTCGATCGCGGCGATCGCTCGATTACCCTGCGTCCCGAGGGAACCGCCGGAGTGGTTCGTTCTTACATCGAACATAACCTCTACGCCGCTGGAGGCGTTCAGCGTCTCTGGTATTTGGGGCCGATGTTCCGCTACGAGCGTCCTCAAGCTGGACGCCAGCGTCAGTTTCACCAAATCGGCGTCGAGGTGTTGGGAACTGACGATCCTCGAGCCGACGCTGAAGTCATCGCGATCGCCACGGATATTTTCAAAACCCTGGGGTTGAAAAACCTGCATTTGGCGATTAACTCCGTCGGACGGGGCGACGATCGCGAAACGTACCGTCAAGCGTTAGTGGAGTACTTTACTCCCTACAAAGACGATCTCGATAAAGACTCTCAAGACCGTCTGACGCGCAATCCCCTGCGAATTCTCGACAGTAAAGACCCGAAAACCGGCGAGATCGCGAAAAACGCCCCCAGTATCCTCGACTATCTCAGCGACGACTCGAAACGGCACTTCGATCGCGTGTGCGCGTTACTTTCACAGTTGGGAATTGCTTACGAACTGACGCCGACTCTGGTACGGGGACTCGATTACTACACTCACACCGCCTTTGAAATCCAATCCGACGATCTCGGCTCTCAGGCGACCGTCTGTGGCGGCGGCCGTTACGACGGTTTAGTCGAACAACTCGGCGGAAAACCCACAGCAGCGGTGGGTTGGGCGATCGGATTGGAGCGGTTGATTTACCTGTTGCAGCAGCTCGGGAAAACGAGCGATCGCGCCCTCGATTTTTATCTCGTGTCTCGTGGCGATCGAGCCGAATCGACGGCGGTATTGCTCGCTCAACAGTTACGCCGAACGGGATTCAGCGTCGAAATGGACTTGAGCGGAAGTGCCTTTGGGAAACAGTTCAAACGAGCCGATCGCAGCGGTGCAGCGGCCTGTTTGGTTCTCGGCGATGCGGAAGCTGAAGCGGGAACCGTCAACCTCAAATGGTTGAAAACGGGAGAACAAGAAACCTGGACGCGATCGGATTTGCTGGCGAAAGCTGACGAGTTACGAGGGAAGTTGCGTTAGAGGTCGAGAAGGGGAGAAACTACTCACTGTTAACTGTCCTCACTGTTCACTGCTCACTGTTGACTGTTCACTGTAAAAGGTGCGTGA
>NZ_JAQNCQ010000110.1:0-8916 GCF_028368005.1 Geitlerinema sp. CS-897
AGGGAGAGGGGGAGCAACTATTAACTGTTCACTGTTCCCCGTTCCCTGTTTTCACGGGTGACTGGTAACTGGTGACTGAAACACTGTTACCTGTTACCTATTCCCTGTTACCTGTTACCTGTTCCCTGTTCCCTGTCAACTGTCTTCACTGGCGACTGGTGACTGGTGACTGGTGACTGTAAAAGGCGATCGCTTAACATAAATATACGATTTGACAAAATTTTCAAGGATATATCGTTCGACGGAACTGATACAGGCAGAAACTCGGGAACTTATGGCACACGACTCCAATCGTCTCCAGTGGAACGGACAGGCGTTCTTCCTACTCGCGCCGTTTTTCTTTTGGGGAACGGCAATGGTCGCTATGAAAGGGGTGATTCCCCACACGACGCCGTTTTTTATGGCGGGAGTGCGCCTCGTCCCGGCCGGGGGGCTAGTGTTGCTTGCGGCGGCGATCGCCAAACGGCCCCAGCCGCAAACGGTGAAAGCGTGGCTGTGGATTTTGCTGTTCGCTCTCGTCGATGGGGCTATCTTTCAGGGGTTTTTAGCGTCGGGATTGGTGAAAACAGGAGCTGGACTCGGTTCGGTTGCGATCGACTCGCAACCGTTGGCGGTGGCGGTCTTGTCCTGGTTGCTGTTTGGTGAATTCATCGGATTTTGGGGCTGGTTGGGCTTGGGAACGGGACTGGTCGGAATTAGTGCGATCGGCTTGCCGGACGAGTGGTTTCTCGCCGCGTTCGACCTCGACTTTGCCGCGACATCGGTTAACATCGATCGGGTGTTCCAACAGGGGGAATGGCTGATGCTGGTGGCGGCGCTCTCGATGGCGATCGGGACGGTGATGATGCCGAAAGTCTCGGAACACGCCGATCCGGTCGTCGCGACGGGATGGCACATGATTTTAGGAGGATTGCCCCTGTGGGGCATTTCCGCCGCGATCGAATCTCAGCCTTGGCAACAGTTAACCCCGACGGATTGGGTCGCTTTGGGCTATACAACCGTCTTCGGTAGTGCTGTGGCCTACGGGTTGTTTTTCTACTTCGCCGCTCGAGGCAATCTAACCAGTCTCAGCTCTTTAACCTTCTTTACGCCGATTTTCGCGCTGTTGTTTGGTTATTGGTTCCTCGGTGAAGTCCTCACTCCCGTTCAGTGGGTCGGGGCGAGTGTTACGCTCGTTAGCGTCTATCTCATCGAACGTCGCGATCGCCTGCCCTCGTTCTCCGATCTCCAAGGCCGATCGCCTGCATCTCTGTCGGAATCCACCCTCGACCCGTCTCGAGCCGAACCGATCGAGGTTCCTCCCCGCGAGTCTTCATCGGAAGATTCGGAATCGAAGGTGTTGCGCTCGTAAGTCGGAGAGTGGGTTCTCGATTTGACGAACTCTTAACCCAACGTGCGTTCTTTCTCCATGGCGTCAGTTCCCGATAGTTTGTCTTCTGCAATCACCCGTCGTTTCCGCCGGACTCGCTCGGTTGTCCTGTTCGTCACTTGTACCACCTGTTGGACGCTGTGTTCTGTCTCCGCGATCGCCGAGCGGGTTTGGGCTTCTCCGAGGGCGATCGTGGCACAAGCTGAAGACTCTCCTTCCGAGCCATCGGAAACGCCCGATCCGTCTGAGTTGCCCCGTTTGAGCTTGGGGGACGAAGGTGAAGCAGTCGCGACGCTCCAACAGTGGCTCAAAGATCTCGGGTATTACAAAGGCGAGGTGACGGGAATTTACGATCTCGCAACGGACATCATGGTGGCGGACTTTCAGGAAACGCAAGGATTGCCCGTGGACGGGGTGGTCGGTACGACTACCTGGGAACGTCTGGCCGCTTTACGTGAAAACGCTCCCGCCTCAGAAGATGCATCCGCTTCAGAAAACGCGTCTTCCGAACCGGCCGCTTCGCCCGAACCGAAGGCAGAAGAGAGAGCCGAGGAATCTGACGGCGGCGGTCTTTCTTGGTTGATTTGGGGGGCGGGGTTTTTGGCAGTTCTCGTCGTCGGCGGACTGCTGTTTTTTACGATTTTGAAGCTATTTCGCGAGGATGTCGAGTACGAAGAGGGGCTAGAGGAAGAAGACCCGGAGACCGCCCCCGAACCCCTCCCGGAATCGCCGGTGGAGTCTTCAAAGGACGAGCCAGACGCCAAGCTCGACGATGTCCCCGACAGCCTACCGCCACCCTCTAAGCCAGAACGTCAAACCAAACCGGACGCGTCTGCCGCCAACAGTTGGGAACCTGCGAACGTCGAACCGACACCGTCAGAAACGGCAGCAATGACACCACCGCCCCCCTCGCCGTCTCGGGACAAGGTAGACACCGTGACCCGCCTGCCTCGTATGAGCATTGTGGAAGCTCTCGTGCGGGATTTGCAACACCCCGATCCCCAACGACGACGCACAGCGATTTGGGAACTCGGACAGCGGGGCGATTCTCGAGCTATACAGCCCCTCGTGGCGTTGTTAACGGATTCGGACTCGCAACAGCGCAGTTTGATTTTATCGGTGTTGGCGGAAATCGGAACGCGCACGATGCAGCCGATGAAACAGGCGTTGATGTTGTCGTTGCAAGACGACAGCCCGGAAGTTCGCAAAAATGCGATTCGCGATTTAACTCGCATTTACGATTCGATCGTACAGATGAGTCAGTTGTTACAACTGAGTACTACCGATGCGGATGCGGAGGTGCGAGAGACGGCGAAGTGGGCGATGTCGCAACTCCAACGCCTGCGAACGGCGTTCCCCTCGGAGGAGCGATCGGACGATCGCTAAACTCAAATTGCAGCTTTGTAACTATTGTTACGGCTTAGCTTTTTTAATAGTGTTAAAAATCAAAAGTAATCAATCGTTTTTTACGATAAATACACGCTTCTAGGGTTCCGGTTTAAAGGATCTTCCTCTAAACGTCTGGTCCGAGAGAAGCAGGCAGCATCAATCGATCGCTCCACACCTGAGAAGTTATCGAGCTGCTACACGGCGGGGAAAAAGCCCGGGAGGTCGTTCTGTTTCCTTTTTTAAAAGGAGGTGGAACCTTCCTGGGCTTGTTTTTTTGTCGTGTTTTTTCAAGTCCGAAGCGATCGCTAAAAACACGACAATTCACCGTAAAACCTTAGAAACAAAACGATGACGGACGAACCCATATTTAACCGTCCTGGCGACAGCGGACAACCGCCCCAAACCGAAGCCGATCGCGCCCTCGATCGCGAACGACAACTACCCCTAACCGGATGGCAACAGGAAGTCGATCGCGGTCTCGAATACGGTTTAGAAGCCGCTGCCAGCATCCGCGATCGCACCATCCCCACCTTTTCGCGAGGCGAACTCCCTCACTACGCCGGAATCAACACCTTTCTCAAAGCCCCCTATCTCGAAGACGTGCGCCTGGTAGGTAACTACGACGTGGCGATCGTTGGCGTTCCCCACGATTCCGGAACCACCTACCGCCCCGGAACCCGTTTCGGTCCCCAGGGCATCCGCCGCATTAGCGCCCTCTACACCCCCTATAACTTCGAGTTGGGGGTCGATTTACGCGAACAAATTACCCTCTGCGACGTTGGCGACATCTTCACCATTCCCGCCAACAACGAAAAATCCTTCGATCAAATCTCCAAAGGCATCGCCCACGTCTTTAGTTCCGGCGCCTTTCCCATTATCCTCGGCGGCGACCACTCCATCGGCTTTCCCACCGTCCGAGGCGTCTGTCGCCATCTCGGAGATGCCAAAGTGGGCATCATCCACTTCGATCGCCACGTGGACACCCAGGAAACCGATCTCGACGAACGGATGCACACCTGTCCCTGGTTCCACGCCACCAACATCAAAAACGCCCCCGCCAAAAACCTCGTTCAACTGGGTATCGGTGGCTGGCAAGTACCACGGCAAGGGGTAAAAGTCTGTCGCGAACGCAACACTAACATCCTCACCGTTACGGACATTACAGAAATGGGTTTGGATGCGGCCGTAGAGTTCGCCCTAGAACGGGCGCTCGACGGTACCGATTGCGTTTACATCAGTTTCGATATCGACTGCATCGATGCGGGATTCGTCCCCGGTACGGGCTGGCCCGAACCCGGCGGACTGCTGCCCCGCGAGGCGCTGTATCTCCTCGGAAAAATCGTCCAAAACGCCCCCGTCTGCGGTTTGGAAGTGGTGGAAGTGTCCCCGCCTTACGACATCAGCGACATGACATCGTTAATGGCAACTCGGGTCATCTGCGACACGATGGCGCATTTGGTGGTGTCGGGACAATTGCCCCGCAAGGCAAGGCCGTCTTACATTTGCGAAAACGGACAACCCGACCCCGAAACAAACTGGCAGTGAGAGAGGTTTCTTCATGCACGAAACCGACATGACTAAAGCGTTAATTCTGACGGTGAAGGACTGGTGGGAAAGCCAACCGGAACGGCCGAACGTTCGATGCGTTCATCTGACGGTGGGTCAGTTTACCTGTGTCGAACCCGCTAGTTTGCAGTTCGCCTTTGAGGTGCAAACCCGCAATACCTTCCTTGAAGGAGCGACGCTGGAAATTCGTGAAACGCCGTTGATAGCGTTCTGTCATCCCTGCAATGCTGAATATCGCCCACAAATTGGTTTGCAATATGCCTGTCCGAAGTGCGGTTCGCCGATGGAAGACATTCGGTCGGGTCGGGAGTTGAAGATCGATCGCCTCGAGTGTGCTGAGACGGTGAAGGGATGAGGAGAGAGAGGGGGAGCAAGGGAGAGGGGGAGAGAGGGAGCAAGGGAGAGGGGGAGAGGGGGAGATTTGCTTTAAACTCAAAATCCCGAAATATACAACTTCTAAAATTTACTGATTAACACCATGCACCAAACATTCGACGCCGCTCTAGAACTGAATTTACTCCACGCCAATCAATCGACGGCCGATCGCAATCGCGCTTTATTCGACGACTGGGGTATTACCTGCTTCAACATCATGAGCAGTCCGGGGGCTGGAAAAACGGTTCTCCTCGAACGGACGCTGGCGGAGTTGAGCCGTCACAGTGCGATCGCCGTTATTGAAGGAGATATGACCACCGAACTGGATGCCGACCGACTGCGACGTTACGACGTTCCCGTCATCGCCATCAACACCGGCCGTTCCTGCCATCTGGACGCCAAGATGGTAGCCGGTGGAATGCACAGCTTAGAACACGATTACGAACCCGCCGATTTCGATATCGTCTTTGTGGAAAACGTGGGAAATCTCGTCTGTCCGGCGGAGTTTGAAGTGGGGGAACACGCCAAAGTTGCCTTACTCAGCGTCACGGAAGGGGAAGACAAACCGTTGAAATATCCGGTGATGTTCCAAGAGGCGGACTGTCTGCTCGTCACGAAGATGGATTTAGCACCTCATTTGGATCTCGAGATCGATCGCATCGCCGAAAACGTTCGCCAGATGAACCCCCACGTCGCCATCTTTCCGGTATCCGCCAAAACCGGCGAAGGGTTGAACGCTTGGTTTAACTGGGTGCGTCTCCAGGTGGCGTTACGCCAGCAACCGGCCAAAGCTGCCGCTCTCGAACCCTCTTGTTAGTTTTGAGTCCAACTTAATCTGCTCCGTTCGTCAGTAGGAGATTCTGTTTCGATGCAACGTCGCTCTTTTTTCACCAGCCTGGGACTGTTTTTCGCCAGCGTACTGATTACGGTCAGTTGCACCCAAAGTCCCACCCCCAGCGATTCGCCAACCACCGCCACCAACGGCGACGATGCCAAACCTGTGGTGATGGGGTTCAGTGCGTGGCCGGGTTGGATTCCCTGGCAAGTGACGGAAGAGGCGGGATTGTTCGAGGCGAACGGCGCAACGGTAGACTTGCGCTGGTTCGATGGCTACCTCGATTCGATTAACGCGTTGACCGCCGGACAACTCGACGCCAACACGCAAACCCTCAACGACACGATTAGTTCGGTGGCGGCGGGGTCGGAACAGGTTATCGTCCTCGTCAACGACAACTCTACGGGGAACGACAAGATTATCGTCAGCGAAGAGATTGACAGCGTCGAAGATTTGCAAGGAAAAACGGTCGCCGTGGAAGAGGGAACCGTCGATCACTTTTTGCTGTTATTGGGATTGGAAGAGGCGGGAATCGACCCCGCCGAGGTGACGATTCAGCCGTTGGAAACGGGAGCGGCGGCGGCGGCCTTCGTGGCGGGACAAGTGGACGCTGTGGGGGTATTTGCGCCGTTCACGACGAAAGCCTTGGAACGGGAAGGCAGTAAGGAATTGTTTAGTTCGGCAGATTTCCCCGGTGCGATTCCCGACCATTTGGTGGTCTCTCGTCAGTTACTCGAAGAACGACCGGAACAGGTTCAGGCGATGGTGGATAGTTGGTTCGCCACGTTGGGTTATATCGAGGAAAACCAAAGCGAAGCCTATGAAATTATGGCAAAACGCGCTGGGGTGAGTGTTGAGGAATATCGCGATTACGATGCGGGAACGACGATTTTTAGTTTGGAAGATAACTTGAACGCGTTCGAGCCGGGGGACGATATGGAATCGCTGTCTTATGCGGCTCAACGGATTGGTGATTTCCTCGTCGAAAACGATTTAATTCAGGAAAAACCCGATTTGGAAATGCTATTTGACGATCGCTTCGTTAAGGCTTACGCCGAATCGCAAGGTTCCGCTTCTTAAGTTTTCTGCGCTCTAACTACCTGTGGCTAGGGCGTTTTTTTGAGTGTGGGAGTGTCGGACGGTTTGTGTTGTTGAAGAGTTTGTGTTGTTGAAGAGTTTGTGTTGTTGAAACTATCGATCGCAAGGTTGGAGGGTTTGTTATGAGAGTTGAAGCTCGTCATGAAGTTCGTCAGTCCGAACGCAATTCATCGGAATTGCAGATGTCGCGATCTCGCCAAACGCTAACGCCGACGGTGTTGTGGAATATTCGCGAGGAAATCCCCAAACATCTGACGTGGAAATTGATGTTGGTGTCGATCGCCGTTCCGATTTTGTTGTGGTGGTTAGTCTCGAGTACGGGAATCGTGAAACCGCTGTTTTTACCGACGCCAGGGGCGGTTTTGGATTCGATCGCTCGTTTGTGGGCAGAAAATACGTTACAGCAAGATATTGTTTACAGTTTGTTTCGGGTATTGAGCGGGTTTGCGCTGGCGGCGATCGTCTCGATTCCGCTGGGAATTTTGATGGGAACCTTTGAGAGCGTTCGCGCCGTTACCGAACCGGCGATCGCGATTTTACGGTATATGCCCGCCCCGGCGTTTATTCCCCTTTTGATTTTATACTTTGGCTTGGGAGAAGTGCCTAAAATCCTTTTGATTTTTATCGGCACGTTGTTTTTTAATACTTTGATGGTCATGGACGCGGTAAAGTTCGTCCCCAAGGAGTTAATTGAAACGACGTACACTCTCGGCGGCGGACGTTGGCAAGTGTTGACTCGCGTGATTTTACCTCATGTTTTTCCCAACGTTTTGGATGCGGGGCGCGTCAATATGGCGGCGTCTTGGAATTTGGTCATCGTGGCAGAACTGGTGGCGGCGACGGAAGGGTTGGGGCGGCGAATTAGCGTCGCTCAGCGGTTTTTGAGGACAGATGAGATTTTCGCGGGGCTGATTGTTATTGGTACGATCGGGTTGGCGATCGATCTACTATTTCGTTTGACGTTACGGCTGTCTTGTAAGTGGGCGATGAAGTGAGGTTTGGAGGGTTAATCACACCAGATACAGAGGACACAGAAAATTGGCTTTTTAAGATTTCGAGAAGGGTAGGGTGTGTTCTGGCATCGATCGCTCTTTGGGTTCGAGCATCAAGGTTAAATCTGCCGGAACTCACCACTTAAAAATTAATTTTTAAAATTGCTCTCGAGCGAATTTAAATTAATATTATAACACAAAAAATATTCATTTAAAAATACGTTTTTAAAACCTCTTAAAAACCATGCACTTAGAAGTCAATCACCTGCACAAAGAATTCCAAACACCGCGCGGTTCTTTGTTGGCGTTGAAAGATATCAATTTACACGTGGAACAAGGGGAATTTGTCTGTGCGGTAGGGGCGTCGGGATCGGGAAAATCGACGCTGTTACGGCTGATTGCGGGGTTGGAAACGCCCACGTCTGGGGAAATTCTCGTGGATGGGGAACGGGTGACGGGGCCGGGAAGCGATCGCGGGATGGTGTTTCAACGGTACACGCTGTATCCCTGGATGACGGTGGCGGATAACGTGGGGTTTGGTTTAGAACTGCAAGGGGCGTCTAAATTCGAGCGTCGTCAGTTGGTGGAATACTATCTCGATGTAGTGGGATTGATGGAGTTCGCTAAAGCCTTACCGAAGGAGTTATCAGGAGGGATGAAACAGCGGGTGGCGATCGCTCGCGCGTTGGCGTCACAGCCGAAAATTTTGCTGATGGACGAACCGTTTGGGGCGTTGGACGTGCAGACGAAAGAGACAATGCAACAGTTTATGTTGGAGTTGTGGGAACGCACGGGAACGACCATTTTTACGATTACTCACGATGTCGCTGAGGCGGTGTTTTTGGCGCAGCGAATTTACGTTCTCAGCGCTCGTCCGGGGCAAGTTCGCGAAGAGGTTTTCGTGGATTTATCGCTCGATCGCGACTATCACATCAAGCGATCGCCTCAGTTTCAAGATTACGAAATGGCGATTTTGGATGCGCTGCGATCGCAATCATGAATACTCGTCCACCTGTGTCCCGCGAGGTGGCGGTGTCTTGATTAGAAGGGCTTATCCCTCCCGACAGGCGGTATTCTCGCCGAACCGCCAGAACTTTGGCTGGACTGCTCCCCCAAGTCGTTTCCGCTGTGGGGCTTTTGGTTAGTTTCTTTCGCCTAGAGTCCGACGTGTACGAACCGACTCAGAGGACTTATAGGTTGGGTTTCCCTTTCGCTGAGAGGTCGTGCCTCCAGGTGGTTCGGAATCTCGTTCCGCCCTTTGCCGTACCGCTCAGGATAGGGCAATTCTAACA
>NZ_JAQNCQ010000111.1:0-34016 GCF_028368005.1 Geitlerinema sp. CS-897
ACTTTTGCAAAAACATCAGTTTGGGGTGGCAAAATTCCCGATTAGCACTTCTGGTATAAGATCCCCGGCATCTTGGAGATGCCGGGGATCTGGAAATTGAGTGCGCCCAATTCGATGAATTTACATTTTTGAGATGCACCCAATCGATCGAAGGTTTTTGTCGAGGAAATATTTATTGATAAAAAATAAATACATTTTCATGTTTTCTCATAAAATAAATCTTGAATTCAACGAAGCGTGAGTAATTTTAATTGTTAAAACGATCGATTTAAACATAGTAAAATTCGACTTTCAATCTGATTAAAAATACAAAACTCAATATGAAAACACGATAAAACCACTATCGATCGCTCGGTTTTCATATCGCGATCGAGCGGTTTTGAATATTAATTTTTATTACAAAAGTCTCCAAAAGCCGTAAAAGTTGCAGCGTTTGTGGCGAGAGAACCAAGAGGGACGTATCTTCGTGGCGTCCTCCGATCTTTTCTGGAGTGGAGCTATGGTCGATATTGCAATGGGTCGTACGTCAGCCGTTCCGGTGACCGAACCCATGAAGCAGGTAGCCGAACGAGTGGCGAGGGCGCGGCGTCACTGGGGAGCCTCAAGCCAAGACGAACGGCACATCTACTTCAACGTTCTCGCCGTGTTGGTCATGGAGTCCTACTGTCGCGCTCAGCAGGTCGAAACCGATCTCAACGCCAGCGAAATTTGGCAGTTTGGCTCGAAAACTCGTCCGGCGGATTTACCCATCGTGGGATGGGGTCGCGTCGAATGTTGCGCGGTTAGAGACGACACCGTCGATCTCTCAGGTCGGAGGGCGCTCGATCGCGTCGGTTACGCCGCCGTTTGGTTCTCTGAAGCCGGAGACATCGCCCGACCCGCTGGCTTTTTAGATACCGTTTCGACGACCACCGTTCTCCTGAACCGATGGCATCCCATCGAAGCCTTTCTCGCTCGCCTTCCTCAACCCTTACCCTCTGAAGCGATCGCGCTGCTCCCTTGGAGGAACCAACTGTTTCAGTCCGGTTGGCAAACCATCGATAGCTTACCCGATCCGCCTTGGGAACTGACTTATAAATTTCGATCGCACCTCTGCCACTCCGCCATCGAAGCCGTTAAAGTTCTCCATTTTGAAAATCACGAGGAATCCGTGGTGATGCTAGTGGGATTCGACACCGCTCGCGATCGCGACATCGACATTTGGACGCGCATTTATCCCCAACAGGACGATCGCCGACTTCCCTACCACCTATCTCTACAACTACTCGATCGCGATCGCATCTGCATCATGAAAGCCCAAGCCCGCAGTACCCGAAGCGTACAACTCGAATTCAGCGGCGAGCCGGGAGAAGTCTTCGGCCTCAAAGTCGAATTAAACGACTGTAGCGTCACCGAAACCTTCACCCTTTGAACGCCCTCTCAACCTTAGCTCCGTTCCCGATTCCCCAGGCGTCTCTACGTCCGACTTCCCCCCATTCCTTCACAATCGGACAACACGCGTACGATATCGAACAGTGCGGCGCGTTTTCCGTTCGTCGTCGCCGACCCCAACACCGATCCCTCGAGCTGACAGACGCGATCGTATTCCTGACGAAACAACCGTTCGACCTCTAGCACGTCCGATTTCGCCGACACCGACAGGCGCAATACAAGTTTTCCGGCCTCCGTTTGCTCGATCGCCGACAGTTGCAATTCGTCCTCGGGACGAGTAGTCTGCAACGTCTCGAGGGTTTCTCGCAACGCCGTCCACGACATCGACGCCGACACCGACAGGCCGAACACCTGGGGTTTCGGTGCGAACAACGCAGCCAACGCCCCCGGTTCTAGCATCTGACCGGGATTGCGAGGATAGCGTCGGCGAAACAGATGCTGGTTGACGTCGTACTCGAAAAATACGAACTCGCAAACCGCCCGTTCGAGGCGAGTGTCACCGTCAGTTTGCCAGTCTTGCAGACAGGCGCCCGTCAAAATCGCCTCGTCGAACACCGTTGCGATGGCGCGAACCGATTTGAGAAAGGTTTTCGAGAGATTCGATCCCGTAAAGTTCGTTTGCGTTAAATTGGCTTCGCTCAAACTGGCTTCCGTCAAATCCGCATCTCGCACCGACGCTTTCGTTAAATCCGCCCGTCCGAGCATGGCACGATAGAGAGAGACGCCGTAGAGCGAGGCTCGGTAAAAGTTCGCACGAAACAAATAGGCGCGATCGAGCTTCGCCCTGTCGAGGTTCGCCTCGAATAAGTCTGCTTCGTACAAATCGGCTTCTCGTAAATCGGCTTCCCGCAAATCCGCCAGACTCAGGGACGTTTCGCTCAAACAGGCGCGGCGTAAGTTCGCCCCGGCGAGTTTCAATCCTCGTAAATCGGCATCGTGCAAGTTGGGAACGATGCGATCGTTCTCTTCCCGCCAGCGATTCCAAACCTCTACGCCTCGTTTGAGAGTCCAGAGGTGTTCTGCGTTCGCCATAGGATGCCGACTCCCTCACATCTTTTTAATTTTAATATAGTAAGCCAAGCGCCCTCAGACAGCCGTGTTCTTTTAACCTGAATTCGCGACGATTCCGGCAACGAGTGCGATAACGAGCATGACGACAAAGACGACGAGCATAATGACCAGGAGCCAATATTGGAGGGCGTAGAGCTTACGCAACTCTCCTAAAGCCCCCATCAAGTTTTCGATATCGTGACCTTGGGTTTTAACGATTTGTTGGAATGCATTGGCGGCTTGGCGCGTCCAATTGCCCACGACGAGATAGAACACCGCGACAACAATACTTTGAACTAAAGCGGCGATCGCGGCGGCAGCGTTCCCTTGGGCTAACGCTGAGATTAAATTGAGAACGCTACTGACGAGGGCTAAAATTCCGATGACGATCAAGAACATGGCCACAAAGCCCATTTTGTTCGAGAGATCGCCTATCAGCTCGTTTTGACTGTTATCGAATTCGTATTGAGGTTGGGGGTCGATCGGGTTCGATTCCATCTCGGGTCGGTCTCCTTGAAAGCGATCGCACCCAACTTATATCAGATCGCTTTGGCTGGCGATCGAAACTTGAGAAAACGCAACAAAACCCTATCGATCTAATCGTTTTAAGAAATTTTTCCTCAAAACGGTACGTCTCCTTTCAACATATCGCGATACATCAAAATTCCGCCTTTGAAGCTGTAAAGCGGATAGCCGAAGGTAGCTGGAACGTTTTTACCAAAGTAAGCGTGTCCCAACCAGGCGCAGGGATAGCCGAATCCCGGCGCGATCGCCAACGCCCACCAGGTTTGCGTAACGATGGCGTATCCCACCGCCGCGATCGCCACCCCCAACCCGAGAACGTGCAAGCGACGACAGGTTGGGTTTTCGTGGGCTTGTAAATAATAGGGGTAAAAGTCTTCAAATCGTTGAAACCGTGAAGTTTGGCTTTTCATCATCTCGTCGGTCGATGGGATCGCAAACGAGCAAAAGACGCACCTCAATGGATCGTCCCTTCACCGTAACTAATTTGTTCGGATTTGTAATCGGGGGGTTCGATGTGAATCATGACGCGGACGGGGCTAAACCGCTTTTCTAACTGTTCTTCGACGGCTTCGGTAATATCGTGAGCCGTTTCGACATCTTTGGCCTCGACGACTAAGTGCATTTCCACGAACACTTGTCGTCCGATGAGTCCCCGCGAGGCGATATCGTGACAGTTGAGGACGCCGGGAACTTCCATCACCGCTTTGTGAATGGCTTCCGGGGCGATCGCTGTTTCGTCTACCAACCACGGTAAATTTTCCCGCAACACCTCCCAACCGCTGCGAAAGACCAACGCCGCTACGGGAATCGCCAACACCAAATCGATCCAAGGATAGCCGACCCACACGCCGATCAGCCCGGCGATCACGGTGATGGTAATCCAAATATCGCTCATCGTATGGTGGGCGTCGGCGATGAGAATTTTACTACCCAGCTTCACCCCGACGCGCCGCTCGTAAAAAGCCACGAGAATATTAACCCCCAACACCACTAACATCAGCCACAACACCCAAGAGGCCATCGCCACCTCTCGACCGCCGAAAAACAGGCGATCGACGACGCCTTTCAAAATTTCCAAACAGGCGACGCCGAGAAACGCTGCGATCCCGATCGCCCCGACGGCCTCGAATTTCTGGTGTCCGTAAGGATGGTCGCGATCGGGTTGCGGGGACGACAGGCGACTCGTCACCAACCCCAATACGTTACTAGCGCTATCGGTAACGCTGTGTAAGGCATCGGCAATTACGCTCAACGATCCCGTCCACAGCCCCAACGTCGCTTTGAGGGCTAAAACGAACAGGTTCAGTAACAGTGTTAGGACGAGAACGCGACGGACTTGGGGGCGATAGTCTGTAACCACTTTAAACTGGGAAAATTTGGCGCGATGGGGGCGTCGGAAGCGAGCGCGGAGCAGTCGTTTTCGCCGGTCGCCCGTTGAATTGACTCAAACGCAACGCGATCGGCTAACTTGGAAAGGGAAAATCGATCGATCTACCAACAGCTTATGAAAGCGACAACCACCCGTCAACCATCGTCTTTAGCAGCTCGCAGCCTAAAAATCGTTGGACTTCTCCTGATCGTGTCGTCTCTGCTCGATTACCTGATCCTTCCGGCTCCGTATCAGCCTCTGACCTTACAGTGGCGCCTTCAAGTGGCTTCCACGTTCGTCGATCGCGGTATTATTCCTATGATCGGCTTGGCGCTCCTGTTTGCGGGATACTGGATGGGGACGGCCGGGGCAGCAACGGCGATGCCCCGTAAAAAATGGCAAGATTTGCGGTTTTGGGGACTCATTCTCTCGAGTTTGCTGGGACTGTTGTTTTTGTTGCTGACGGGAATTCATTTTAACGACGTGCGGATGCAGAGCAACCAACGGCTCGAAGACATCTCTCAACAAGCTCGTCAAGCGGAAACCCAACTCAACACACAACTGAGTAGTGAAGAGTTCCAAACGCAGCTCGAACAACAGCGAACCCAACTCGAACAGCAGTTAGAGACGCTGTTGGAAAACGAAGCGCAGCGAGAGCAGATCTTAGCCAGCGAACAGACTCCCGATGCTCTGCGCCAACTCCTCGAAGAGTCTCAAGAGAACCCCGAGGCGATTCGGTCGTTCCTCGACCAGCAAGCGTCGCAACTACCCGAACAGCTTAAAGGCCGGATTCGCCAACGCGAAGAGGAACTCGAGCAAGAAACGCGCTTGGCTGCTTGGAAATCTGCCTTTCGCATTGGAATTAGTAGCTTGTTACTGGCTATCGGTTACATTGTCATTGGCTGGACGGGTCTAAAAGGCATGATGAGACCTCGTCGTGGCGGCCGCCAAGTCCCGTCGAATTAGAGTCGCGCCGATCTCTCTCGGGAAACTCTCGAGCCGAACGACTCGATCCCTACGGTGGCTGCATCTACCGCTCGACTCGGTTCGTTCGCACGACGTGGATCGATCGCGATCGCGTCGTTCGGACGCCGCAGGGTGCGATACCTTTTTTTTATTCGATCGCTCGTCAGCCTATGTTTTCGATTTACATTCTTACTTACAACGAAGAAATTGATATCGCCGACTGTATCGAGTCGGCATTATTGTCCGACGATGTCGTTGTCGTCGATTCCTTGAGCAGCGATCGAACGGTGGATATCGCTCGTCGCTATCCGGTACGCGTCGAACAGCATCGGTTTGAAAGTCACGGCAAACAACGCACTTGGATGCTGCGATCGATCCCGACGAAGTACGAGTGGGTTTACATCCTCGAGGCGGACGAACGTATGACTCCGGAACTGTTTGAGGAATGTTGTCAGACGATACGAGATCGCGAGACTCGCTCTGAAGACGACGATGTTGTGGGGTATTACGTGGCCGAACGGGTGATTTTTATGGATCGCTGGATTCGCCGCAGTACGCAATATCCTCGCTATCAATTGCGGTTGTTCTGCAAGGAGAAGGTGTGGTTCGACGATTACGGACACACCGAACGGGAAGTCTGCGACGGAAAAACGGGATTTCTCAAAGAGACGTATCCTCATTACACTTCGGGTAAAGGGTTGAGTCGCTGGATCGAGAAACACAATCGATATTCGACGGACGAGGCGATCGAAACCTTGCGCCAACTGCACTACGGCAACGTGCGTTGGCACGAGCTATTTTTCGGGCGATCGGAAGTCGAGCGGCGGCGGGCTTTGAAAGATTTATCGCTACGCCTTCCGTTTCGACCTCTGGTGCGATTTGTTTATATGTATTTTGTCTTGGGGGGACTTTTCGACGGACATGCGGGCTTTGCCTGGTGTACTTTGCAGGCGTTTTATGAATACTTGATTTTGTTAAAAGTCGACGAACTCAAGCGTAAAGGACAGATTCCTCCACCGCCAAAATCGTTGTCGTCTTCTGAAGAAGAGGACGGTTCCGTAACGCTACAAACCCCCTCGGAAGGTTCCTCTTCTCAAGCTTAACGATCGCGATCGAGGGGCGAGAAACCTGTTGTTTCTCAGGCGATCGCACTCGAGGCGATCGCCTTTCTTCGGGAACGCCAAGTCTCAAAAACTGGAAAACTCACCTCGCCTCATCGGTTTTCCAGCATTTTTACCTCTAAGATGTTACATTTGATACACACAGCCGTTTACGAACGTATCGGGGATCGTTGCCCCGTCTTCGTCTATCCGACGAGCTTGCAACAATTCTTTACAAGCGTTAACAATTAATATAAGACAACGGGTAACCCCCCCTATCGTTTTGGATATCCCGAACGACGAGATCGGCTTATATGAATGGCGATACGAGTGAGAGATCTGTGCTCCAACGCTTAAAGCAAGACCTAAAAAACGATTTAATCGCAGGCTTGTTAGTCATCATCCCGTTAGCGACGACGATTTGGCTAACACTCGTCATCGCCAACTGGACGATCGGCTTTCTGACAAGCATTCCCAAACAGCTAAACCCCTTCGACGGGCTGCACCCGATTCTAGTCAACCTGCTCAACTTACTTGTGGGGTTTGCCGTTCCCCTGTTCGGAATCCTGCTGATCGGCTTGATGGCCCGCAACATCGTCGGACGATGGCTGCTGGACTTCGGAGAAAACATCGTTCAGGCAATTCCGTTGGCGGGATCGGTGTACAAAACTCTCAAACAGCTCCTACAAACGCTGTTGCAAGATTCGAGTACCAAGTTCCGCCGCGTCGTCCTCATCGAGTATCCCCGCAAAGGACTGTGGGCGTTAGCTTTCGTGACGGGAGCCATTAGCGGCGAAATTCAAACCCACATGAACGAATCGATGTTGAGCGTCTTCGTGCCGACGACCCCTAACCCGACAACGGGATGGTACGCTATTATTCCCGAACGGGACGCGATCGATGTCAAGCTCTCGATCGAGGATGCGTTTAAAATCCTGATATCGGGGGGAATCGTCTGTCCGACCCCTCCCGATGGGGCAGCCGTCGAACCGCAACGGCCGACACTCGAACAGCTTCTCTCGCGGAAGAAGAACAAACCCGTTCCCGTTGAAGAAGCGGTTGCCATCGAAGATGTCGTTCCCATTGAAGAAGACGCGTAACCCCACCGCCGCCTCGCTGTCGTTTTCTACTCTACACCCGGTCTATGCAAGCCCGCAGTATCGCCCGCGAACTGGCACTTTTGAGTTTGAGCCAGTTGCCGAAAAATCCTGAGAAACTCACCGAACAACAGCTAGGCGATATTGTCGTGGCTGCGGTTCGGGCGATGACGCTGGAGGCTCACGAAGCCCTCGAAACCGCCGCCGCCGAACTCAAGCGGGGAAGCGATCGCCTCTTTGAAAGCGAAACGCGCACCACCGATCTTAAAAGTGCTAAGGCGATGGTGTCCGACGCGATGGAACTGACGCGACAGGCCATCGAACGCTTGGGAATGGCGGTCGAATTACCGGAGTTCGTACAGCTCGCCGGTCAAGCCAACGTCCGCGAGTTCGCCCTCGAGCTGTTGATGCAGGCGACGCAGAACCGCTCGGAAATCGACGCGTTGCTCGATCGCGCGATCGTCGATTGGCAACTCGAGCGTTTACCTCGCATCGAACAAGACGTTCTTCGTCTGGCGGTGGCCGAACTGCAATATCTCGGAATTCCCGAACAGGTGGCGATCGATGAAGCGGTCGAACTCACCAAACGCTATAGCAGCGACAACTCTTTCCGTTTCGTCAACGGCGTCTTGCGTCGCGTTGTCGATTTATTAAACTCTGAAGCTGAAGCGACCTCTTCTTCTAACTAAGCGCTGTCTCAGCGTTGTACGATAAGTAACGTGGACTTCGGCATTCTCTGACGACTTTCTGGCAAACGAGCTATGGTGTTTAATTGGTTCCGCCGTCAATTCGATCGCGACGATCGACAAGAAGACGAATCGACTCAACCTCCAGTGGAGGACACTCAAGAAACGGTGGAGGAAACGGGAGAAGAGGCAGAAGAGGCTGAGGAAACAGCGGCTGAAGCTGACCCGGCTCAGAATTATTTGGCTTGGGCAAAAGCGGCTTATCAAAATATTCAAAAACAGCAGCCGACTCAACTGGAAGTTTCTGAAGAAGTTTCCGAAGAACCTGCCGAAGCCGTAACGGAAGAAGTTTCCGAAGAACCTGCCGAAGCCGTAACGGAAGAAGTTTCTGAAGAACCTGCCGAAGCTGTAACGGAAGAAGTTTCCGAAGAACCTGCCGAAGCTGTAACGGAAGAAGTTTCTGAAGAACCTGCCGAAGCCGTAACGGAAGAAGTTTCTGAAGAACCTGCCGAAGCCGTTTCTGAAGTGGAAGCCGTAACGGAAGAAGTTTCTGAAGAAATTTCGGAAATTCAAGAAACAACTGAAACTATTTCGGAAGAAGCGAAAGAAACTGAAGTCGAACCCGTTTTTCAAGAAGTTTCTGAAGAAGTTTCTGAAGTTGAGGAAACACAACCAGAACCCGTTTCTGAAGAAGTTTCTGAAGTCGAGGAAACACAACCAGAACCTGTTTCTGAAGAAGTTTCTGAAGTCGAGGAAACACAACCAGAACCCGTTTCCGAAACGAACGTTCCGGCGTGGGCGAAAGCCGCAGAAGAACGAAAAGAACGACTCGATCGCCTGAAAGCCGAAGCGATCGAAACCCCAGTCGAAGAAGAACCCACCCCCGAACCGACTCCCGCGATCGCCTTCGATGAAGACTTTGTTTGGTCGGCTGAAGTGCTGGCCGCTCAAGGCCGCCGTCCCGACGAGGTTTCGATCGAAGAAATTACCTGGTTGCAAAAACTCCGTCAGGGATTAGGAAAAACCCGCCTCGGACTCATCAACCAGCTTAAAGCGATCGTCGGTCAAGGTCCGCTGAACAAAGACGCCGTTTTTGAAATCGAGGCGTTGCTGTTACAAGCTGACGTGGGAGTCGAAGCTACCGACAAGATTATCGAAACCTTACAAGCTAAACTGCGCGAAGAAAGTCTTCCTCCTGAAGAAGCGATCGCCTATCTCAAACAGATTCTTCGCGACATTCTCGATCGCCCCTTCGAGAACGGCTACGATCGCGAGTTCACCCCCGAAAAAGACCATTTCAACATCTGGTTGATGACGGGGGTAAACGGAGCCGGAAAAACCACCACCATTGGAAAACTGGCGCATTTGGCGAAAAAATCTGATTATAGCTGCATAATCGCCGCCGCCGATACTTTCCGAGCTGCTGCGGTAGAACAGGTCAAAATTTGGGGTCAACGCAGCGAAACGGAAGTCATCGCCAACCCCGGAAAGAACACCGATCCCGCCGCTGTCGTCTTCGACGGAATTACCGCCGCCAAGTCTCGCGATGTCGAATTACTGCTCGTCGATACCGCCGGACGTTTGCAAAACAAAAAGAATCTGATGGACGAACTCAGCAAGATTCGCCGCATCATCGACAAAAAAGCCTCCGATGCGAAAGTCGAATCGCTGTTAGTTCTCGATGCAACCTTGGGTCAAAACGGCTTGCGTCAAGCGCAAGTTTTTGCAGAGGCGGCGAAATTGAGCGGCGTAGTTCTCACCAAGCTCGACGGAACGGCGAAAGGTGGTGTGGCTCTGGCGGTGGTCGAACAACTGGGGCTTCCCATCCGTTTTGTCGGAGCCGGTGAGGGAATTGAGGATTTACGTCCTTTCTCCAGTTATGAGTTTGTTGAAGCTCTTTTGAACGGGTGATGTCGGTGCGATCGCCATAAAGTCAGATACACTGATTTTATGGCAGGAGTTAACTCGCCAAGTCATTGAGTTATAACTGAAAGCAGATTTAGTGGTGGGAGATTCAGAACCAGGATGGTACGCTTTTATAGAATTTGAAAGTGCCAGTTAAACCAGTATTTTTCAAACAAAGGGAAATAAAACAACTCCTAACGGGTCAAGTCGTTTCGAGCATGGTTTTAGCCAAGTTGTCGATTGGTTTTGGAAGTTATCGTCTCTGGAATATACACGAGAGTTTGTCTCTCGTTTTGGTCGCGAGTTTACGGGGTACGAAGGAATACTAATCGTGGGTCGATTAGAAGGACTCGCGCAAAGAGAACGCGATCGACTGCGATGGCGACGCGATCGCCTTATGGTCAATTCTAAACATATTCACTGTGTAACGTTCGACGAACTCTATCGTCATTTAGATACGAGACTGAGTAGTTACGAAGCAGCATTCCTAGCGGATGAAGAAGAATGAGTTCGTTGGAAACACTTCCCGAAAACGCTCGCTTCTTAAAATTTCCTTCACCCCTGTTTGCAAGCTGTAAAAGCGGAGTTTATCGGCCCTAATCGATAAACTCCGCCCGCACGCTCTCCCAAGAGAGAGGAGAACCTTGTCTGTTTAGAGGAGAACACTGGAATTCAGTATACGCTTGTTGAAAATATATGTCAACACTGTTGCAAGTATTTTTCAAAAAAATCTAGAGAGCTGAGTGGAAACGACCGAGAGCAAGGGTTTGAGACGCTTTCAGCCAGGAGCGATCGCACCTCCAACCCCTCGATCGCCTCTGTATCCACTGAGAATAACTCTCAAAAGCTTAGACCGATGACTTCACCACCGGAATTACTTCCGTATACTCGAAGTCGTTGGGACTGCGGCGGACGAGGGGATATCGCGTTCCGTGAAGTGCGATCGCGTCCTCCTCACAATCCGGTTTCGGAGAGTTATACAGCAAAACGTACTCGCAACCGATGGGTCTCTGCTTCATTGCGATCGCGTCATAGATATGTTAAAAAAATCGAACGCTCGAGAACTCTATCTGTAATGGAAAAAAACACTAAAAAGATCGTTAAAGAATCTCTCAAAAAATCGATTCGTAAGTATTTCAAAAACCGCAAACCTCGTAACTTTCATGTTTTAAACTACCTCTTCCCAACCGAACGTCGCATTCGTTCTTTGATTGGTTGACTTGAAACCAGTATGGGGACAACGGTTTGGGAACCCATTGCGAGAATTTTAGCTGCGAGTAATGGTTTTAGCGTTTGCGATCCCAAGCAATTATTAAAACCCAATCCCTATCCTCAAGCCATACAGCATAAAGTATCCGATCTCGAAGAACAGCGTAAATCGAGTTCTGGAATTTCCTTAGTCGCCTGTCGCGAGGAAATCAGACAAGTGGCTTTACAGATCGATCGAAGCCAAATCCAAAACTTTGTCAAACCTTCTGCTGGAAGGGGAGTCGATCTATATTTTACCAAAGGCGATCGAGAATATGCGTTCGATTTGAAAACCAATCAACCTAATCGAGGAGATGGTGCAAAATTTAACCGACAGTTACTCGATTGGTATGCGTATCGATTTTGTCAAAATCCCGAAAGCCAATTTGAGGCGAGAATTGCTTTTCCGTTTAACCCCTACGAGAAAGATTGGTGGGAACAACAAGGAAAGCGGGTTTCTCCTTTAACGCCAGCAGAAGCCTGGGTAGAAGATAAGTTCTGGGATTTTTGTTCGGGAGAAGAAGGAACGTGGCAGCAAATTGAAAATATTTTTATAGAACTCGGACAAGAAGAAAATTTCAGTCGAGAGTTTCGAGATATTTTCTATTCACAAGACGATCCGAATTAGTTCCTTCGCTACGAAGAAAATTGAAGAAAATTTCAGTCGAGAGTTTCGAGATATTTTCTATTCACAAGACGATCCGAATTAGTTCCTTCGCTACATGGAATACCACAGGAACGGGAACCGCATTCCCAAACTGTTTACCAGCTTTCTTCGAGTCTGAGTGAAACACGAAGTCATCGGTAAATCCCTGCAATCGACAAAAATGCTTCGCTGCGAAGGATTTATATCGACCTTTTTTATAGACTAAATTTAAAAATTTGGCTTTGTACTTCTCGGGATTATCAGCTTGGATAAAACGAGTTGCGTAAAAGTTTTTAGTTCCCGTCGCCGTTAACGTCGGAACGACATCGGAATTCGGCATCACGATGCGATAAACGCCATCGATTCCCGACATATTTTTGGAGTTAACAAACTCGTATTTATGATTTGCAGTTTGACGGAAAATCTTTTTCTGGACTAAGGTATCTAATTCTTCTCTCTCTAAATCGGAAATTAATTCTTTTAAATCCTCAAAGGATAACGGATTTCCGTCTTTATGTCCGTATTTTTTCTTCCGTCGGTTGCGAAGCAGCGTCAAGCAAATTAATTTCTCTTTTTCCGTGGTGTCTGTGATATCCCAAGAGTGAATGGTGGTGTGACCGTTTCGTAAATCGGAAAAAATGAAAAAGTCGTTTAACTCGTCGTCTTTTTGAAATCGCGTTCGGGAAGCTGGAATGCGATCGCTCTGAAAGATAATTTCCGGATCGAGTTTGGCTTTTTCAGGAATCTCGCTATTGTGAAATTCGTCGAGGATGTCTAACAGTTTTGGCTGAAGATCGAGGGGTTGGGGAAATTTGTATTCTTGATTGTGTGCGATATCTTTACGAATCCCGACAATAAACACGCGTTCGCGATTTTGAGGCAAACCAAAATCATAAGCATTTAGAATTTTCCATTTCACACAATAGCCGATTTCTTCAAATTTTCTCAACAGAAATTCAAAGCTATTCTGGTTTTTGGGATTGGCTAAGCCTCGAACGTTTTCAAAAATGAAGGATTTCGGTTGACTGTTTTGAGTCAGTCGTAAAACATCAAACCACAATTTGCCACGAGGATCGTCAAAGCCTTTTAATTTCCCCGCCACTGACCAGGGTTGACAGGGGACGCCTCCCACGAGAACGTCGAGATTTCGAGGTAATTCTGTGATTTTAACGATGTCCCCTAAATTGGGTTCGTCGCGATTGAGATAGCTGATAAAATTGGCTTGATAGATTTGTACGGCGTCTCGATCGATCTCTGAATATCCCAAGCATTGACCGCCAAGGCGTTCTAAGGCGATGCGAAACCCTCCAATTCCGGCAAATAAATCCACAAAGGAAAACTTACTTTTTGCCGAAACCAGATGAATGGGAAGTTCGAGTTGCAGGGGGTCGAGGGTATTCATCAATTACGTGAGAGAGCCGATCTGACGAAAATCTATTTTAGTGTAAGGCCGATCGCTAACGTGAATTTTTTTTAGATTATTGTACCACAAATTATTAAGATTTTACTGCGTTTTAAACGTCTCAACTTGAAAGGCTTGAAACTTACGATCGCCCCCTCTCCAATTTAACGAAACGACTGTAAAAAACTACTTTTTCACCGGAATCACTTCCGTATACTCGAAGTCGTTGGGACTGCGGCGGACGAGGGGATATCGCGTTCCGTGAAGTGCGATCGCGTCCTCCTCACAATCCGGTTTCGGAGAGTTGTACAGCAAAACGTACTCGCAACCGATGCGATCGCGCATTTCTTCCGCTACCTCACCGCGCCATTGCGTCTTCGTCACCAATACCACCAACTGATTCGCCAACCGGGGAATCGACTTCGCCACCTGACGCCGATAGATTTCGTCCAAACTCCCAAACGGCGAATCCATGACGATGGGATAGGTACTGCTATCGGGACCCATCAACGTATTGCGCTGACTCCACTCTCGTACCCCGTCGATAATTCCGCCGATAAACGACAAACTGAGAATCTGATTTTCTCCCGTGGACGCCGCCACCAATTGCTCTCGTCCCGAGGTTTCTTCGACTAACATTAACTCGTAGCTTTCGTTCAACTTGGGACGGTACGGCGTAAAAGAAATCTGACGGAACAACGCCTGAACCCGTTCTTCTAACGACAGTCGAAACTTCTCCTCGAACCGTTCTTTAACGGCGATCGTCCGTTCGATCGCCTCCTCCGTCGCCGCAATCCGCCGCTGGGCCAACAGTTGGCGGCGTTCGTTCATCTGCTGCTGGTCTACCTGTTTTCCTAACTTGGTAATCTCGCGTTTTAAGGTGGTGCGTTGCTGTTGGTTCGCGCCAATTTCTCGGTTTAACTCTTGCGATCGCGCCTCCACCGTATCGAGGCGTTGCTGTAACTGCTGAATATCCTCGTCGGGGAAGTCCCGCAACTGGGTTTTCGTTTCCTCCAACTGCGCCTTTACCTGTTCGAGTTCCTCGTACCCGTCGCGCAAAGTTTCCTGTAGGCGATCGAGCCGTTCCCACACCGACTCCACTTGTTTGTCGATTTCCTCAATTTGCGAACTGGTACGAATCGCCGCCTCCTCCACATCGGCGCTTCCCGCTTTCTGCGTCCACCCCCGCACCCGTTCAAACAACGACGAACCCGGTTTGAGATCGCTTCCGCAAATGCAGCGTTGGTGTTCCAACAAATCCTCGACGAATTCCCGTTGAATTCCTCGGGGAAACTCCCCCCGTTCCCGCAACTGGCGCACCCACTGGCGAAATGTCTCCGTCGCGTCGGACAAAAACACCGTATAACCTTCCGTTGAAACCACCTGCGCGATATCTCGCCGCGCCGTAGCGATGCGATCGACCAATTCTTGACGTCGCGCCTCCAAAGTGTTTCGCGTCTTTTGCAACTGTTCCGCGCCGTTCAACTCCAGCAAGTGTCCGTTGAGGGTATGTTTCAACTCCTCCTGTCGCGCCAGTTCTTCTTGAATTTCCTCAGCGCGGCGTTCTAAGTGTTCTAATTCTTGTTCTTTTCGCTGCTTTTCCCGTATAAACTTTTTGGTTTCCGGGTTTCCAATTCCCTTGAGGTTATTTTCCAAGGATTTTCGCGCTTCTTTGAGATGTCGAATTCCCAAATCGATCGCGTTAATTCCCAGCAGAGTTTTCGTCGCTTGAGCGATTTCCGAACGTTTGTCGTTTCGCATCAGTTGTTCGATGCGTTCTCCGTCGAAGAAAAAGTAGCGATGCAGACTTTCGGGGAGAATTCGCGCCACCACGTCTTCCGGGTGTTCTTGGGGAAACATCCAACGTCCGTCTTCCCGCGCGAACTGCAAACTAAACTGACTGTCGCCGTATTCAACCCCAGATTTCGTGTTGTAGGCGCGACACCAGCGTTTTGCTAAATAGCGGACGCGATCGTGTTCGAAGCAGACTTCCACCTGACATTCGACGGGTTCTTTCAGTTCGGCTTCGGCTAAAGCGCGTTTGTTAACGAGTTGGTCTTCTGAAGCGAAAGCGGCGCTAAAACGGTTGTAGAGAACCCAAGTAAAGCCGTTGGTTAACGCGGTTTTTCCCGCACCGTTGTTTCCGTGGAAAACTGTCGTGTTGAGTTGACCTCCCGCGATGGCAATTTCGGGAGTTTCGCCGTAAAACTGACGGAAGTTTTTCAACTTGATGGAAATCAGCTTCATTCGGGAATGGCGTTGTAGATGACTTGTAAAACGTCGTGGGTGACGCCGTAGGTTTTTTGGGTGTAGAGGCGACGCCGTTCGATTTTTAAAACGTCTTCAATAATTTTTTTGACTTCTGGACTGGCGGTTTCGACGGGTTCCCATACGTCTTCGAGGCTTTTTTTGGCACCGTACTTCGATCGCTTTTCCGACAGGATCGCCGAGCCGATTTTATCTGTTTCGGGAATCGAATATTGAAGTGTCATCTCAGGTGAGACTTGCGAATGGCTAGGAATATTGTAACCCATCGAACTCGAAGGGAACAGGGAACTTTGGGGAGATTTAAAAAAGATTCACAAAAATCTGACCCCATCGCCACGCGATCGTCTGAGTCGCGATTTGTTAAATTTCCAGCCCAGGAATACTTAGCTGACGTTCTTGGGATTCTGGGACTTGCAGGAGTTTTGGGGTTTCCCGGCGCAAAGTCGCCACGACACTCTGTCCGATATGATAGGCCAAATTAACGGGAATTGCATTACCGATTTGTTTGTATTGCGCCGATAGGTTTCCAGCGAATTTCCAGCGATCGGGAAAGGTTTGAATTCTGGCGTATTCGCGAACGGTTAAAGGTCGTGTTTCGTCAGGATGACAGCGTTCGGTTTGGGTTTGTGCGGGGCTACAAGTTAAGGTTAAAGCGGGTTCGTCCCAAGCTAATCGTTTGGCGAATCCCGTGCGTCCGCCCCCTCGATAATAGCTGTTTTTCATATAGTCTTTTTGTACCTCGACGGGTAAATCTCGCCAATTTCCGCCGGGGGGAACGAGTTCCATCACTTGACGCTTGCGATCGTTGTATTGAATTCCGGGGGACGTGGGACAGTTTTCTAAGGCTTCTCGTAGGGAAATCGAGTAGCTTTTTTCGACTGGGAAGATCGGCTGTAGGTTTAAATCTTTTCGGGTGGCGATAATAAAGAGTCGTTCGCGTTTTTGGGGAACATCTAAAAATTGGGCGCGAGCCACTCTATAGTCCGTTTGATAGCCGAGATTTTCTAAAATCTCGAACATGATTTGGAGAGTTTCTCCTTTTTGATGGGTGAGTAAGCCTTTGACGTTTTCTGCGATCGCAATTTGGGGCTGAACTTCACAAACACAACGCGCAAACTCGAAAAATAGGGTTCCCCGCGCATCTTCTAAGCCGCGACGAAAGCCAGCGTGACTGAAGGCTTGACAGGGAAATCCACCGGAGACGATATCGGCGCGATCGCGAAAGTCTGAAAAATCGATTTTGGCCACGTCATCGCCGATAACTTGCCAATTGGGGCGGTTATTGTTAAGGGTTTCGACGCAAGTGCGATCGCACTCCACCAAGAGTTTATGCTGAATTCCGGCGTTTTCAAAGCCTAACGCCAGTCCCCCCGCCCCGGCAAAGAGTTCGATCGCGGTAAAATTCGTCTGATTTTCTGCTTGCAAAATTCGATAACGATTTTCGGTGCGATCGCCCCGCCGCATTCGATCGAATTCTTGAAGTTCTTCCAGGTTGAAAACTCGATTTCTGTTGCGATCGAGATAACTTTTAATGAGTTGCTTTTTCTCCCAGGTAAAAACATCCTGGGGTGTCACCCCTAAAAGTTGAGCGGCTTCCTGTAAACCGACGGATTTTCCGATCTCGCGCGATCGTGTCATATCCTTCTCATCACGAACTGTCAATCCCCGTTGACTTCCTCGGCCCTTTCCCCACCCATAACCCTACAATATATCAATAGAACGGGGTAAAATGCCCTTCACCGCAGTCCACCGAAGTCAAACCCACGATGTCTTTCCAACCCCAGTACATGAGCGGTCGCGAAATCCGCGAACAATTCCTACAATTCTTTGAAAAACGCGGACACCAACGGCTTCCGAGTGCCTCCCTCGTTCCCGAAGATCCGACGGTATTACTCACCATCGCCGGAATGTTGCCCTTCAAACCCATCTTCCTGGGACAGAAGGAACGCGACTATCCTCGCGCCACCACCTCGCAAAAGTGTATCCGTACCAACGACATCGAAAACGTCGGACGCACTGCCAGACACCATACCTTCTTCGAGATGCTGGGGAACTTCAGCTTCGGCGACTACTTTAAAAAAGAAGCGATCGCCTGGGGTTGGGAACTGATGACGCAAGTGTACGGCTTACCCCCAGAACGCCTCGTGGTCAGCGTTTACAAAGACGACGACGACGCCTTCGACATCTGGAATCGAGACATCGGCATCGCCAAACACCGCATTCAACGGATGGGGGAAGACGATAACTTCTGGAAATCCGGCCCCACCGGCCCCTGCGGTCCCTGTTCGGAAATTTACTACGATTTTTACCCCGAAAAAGGCGATACCGATATCGATCTCGAGGACGACAGCCGCTTTATCGAGCTGTACAACCTCGTCTTCATGCAGTACAACCGCGACAGCGACGGCAATCTTACCCCCCTGCAAAACAAAAACATCGATACGGGGATGGGATTGGAACGGATGGCGCAGGTGCTGCAAGACGTCCCCAATAACTACGAAACGGATCTGATTTTTCCGATTATTAAAACAGCGGCGGAAATTGCCGGAATTGACTACAGCAAATCCGACGATAAAACCAAAGTGTCGTTGAAAGTCATCGGCGACCACGTTCGTGCGGTGGTTCACACGATCGCCGACGGGGTTTCTGCCTCTAATATCGGACGGGGATACGTGGTGCGTCGCCTGATTCGTCGGGTGGTGCGTCACGGTCGTTTGATTGGAATTGACGGCGCGTTTATCAACCAAGTTGCAGAAACGGCGATGCAGCTTTCTGAAGCGGTGTATCCGAACGTTCGCGATCGCGACAGTTTCATTAAAGCGGAATTGGAACGGGAAGAAGCGCAGTTTCTCAAAACCTTGGAACGCGGCGAAAAACTGTTGGCAGAAATCCTCGAAGCCAAGCCGAAACAGATTTCTGGGGAAGATGCCTTTACGCTGTACGATACTTACGGTTTCCCCTTAGAACTGACCCAGGAAATCGCGGAAGAAAACGGCATCGGTGTCGATGTGGCGGCGTTTGAGGCGGAAATGGAAAAACAGCGAGAACGCGCTCGCGCCGCTCACGAAACCATCGATTTGACGGTTCAGGGAAGTTTGGACAAACTGGCCGAACATATTCACGCCACGGCGTTTTTAGGATATAACGACGTGCAGTCTACGGCGAAAATTGAAGCGTTGTTAGTGGACGGAAAAATTGTCGAGTCGGCTGAGGCGGGAACTGAGGTGCAAGTGGTTCTCGATCGCACTCCCTTCTACGCCGAATCCGGCGGACAAATCGGCGATCGCGGCTATCTTTCTGGGGATAACGTGGTGGTTCGCATCGACGACGTGAAGAAAGAAAACGACATTTTCGTTCACTTCGGCCGCGTGGAACGAGGAACCCTCAATACTGGAGAAGCGATCGCCGCCAAGATCGATCGCGCCTGTCGCCGCCGCGCACAAGCCAACCACAGCGCCACTCACTTACTGCAAGCGGCGTTGAAGCAAATTGTCGATGACGGCGTATCGCAAGCGGGGTCTTTGGTAGCGTTCGATCGCCTGCGGTTCGACTTCAACTGTCCTCGCGCACTCACCCCAGACGAAGTGCAACAAGTGGAAGACTTGGTGAATACCTGGATTGCAGAAGCACATTCGGCGCAAGTGGCGGAAATGCCGCTTGAAGACGCTAAAGCCAAAGGTGCCGTGGCCATGTTTGGGGAAAAATATGCCGATGTCGTCCGGGTTATCGATTTTCCGGGGGTGTCGATGGAGTTGTGCGGCGGAACCCACGTCCACAACACGGCGGAAATCGGCGCGTTCAAAATCGTCTCGGAATCGGGGATTTCGTCCGGGGTTCGTCGCATCGAGGCGGTATCCGGCCCGGCGGTGTTGGATTATTTGAACTTGCGCGATCGCGTGGTGAAAGACTTGTGCGATCGCTTCAAAGTCAAACCGGAAGAAGTCAGCGATCGCATCACCAGTCTGCAAGAGGAACTCAAAGCCACCCAAAAACAACTCGAAGCCACCCAAGCCGAACTCGCCGTGGCCAAATCGGACAGTTTGGTATCCGAAGCGGAATCGGTGGGTGAGTTTAAAGTGTTGGTGGCGAATTTGGGAACCGCCGATGCGAAATCCTTGCAAACCGCCGCCGAACGTTTGCAACAGAAACTCGGCGAAGCGGCGGTGGTGTTGGGTGCCATTCCAAGCGTTGGGAAAGTGAGTCTCGTGGCAGCCTTTAGTAAAGGGGTGAATCAGAAAGGCTTGCAGGCCGGAAAATTCATCGGCGGCATTGCCAAACGCTGCGGCGGTGGCGGTGGCGGTCGTCCCAATTTGGCGCAAGCTGGGGGACGGGATGCCAGTAAGCTACCCGAAGCATTAGAGGCGGCGAAACAGCAGTTAGCCGATGGGTTGAAGTAGTTTTGGCGATCGCGACCCCGGTATTTTGGAGATGCCGGGGTTCTTTCTTTCGACCATTTTTCACGAGGAAAATTAAGGATGATACGGAATCCAGGTTTGAAAACCCTGTTTTGCAGCCCTCGCTGTAAAGTCCCTGTACGCCAGGACTTACATTGATTTTGGGCGATCGCTTTAGCGGCATCTGAAACGGGGTTGTCAGAAGCTATCCCTCTCCCCTCGAGTCTGTTTCTTAGGAGAGGGATACAACGCTTCTCCGTTCAAATCTCTGAATCAGAACCGCAAGTTAACGGCGGCGACCAAAACCACCCCGAGATCGCGGTCTCGAACGACCGCTACCGAAACCCGTCGTCCGTTTGCGGGTGGTCGATCGCTTCGATTCGCCACGAAGTTTACTCGAACCGAATCCCGAACCGGTCGATCGATTCAACGTGCGCGTCCGGCGTCGGTTAGCTTTCTGATTCGAGGAATTCCGCAGACTTCCCGTCGTCCGCAACTGCTGGCGGTTCTTCACCGCTGCTGGCGGTTCGTTATGTTTCTGTTGGTAGCGGTTCACCGCTTGGCTGTAGGTGTTTCCGTAACCGCCGTATCCTGTCATCACACCACCGGGTTGGTACATGGGAGGAACGTAGTACGTCGGTGAAAACAGCATATTCGCCACTACCTGACCCGCTAAAGCCCCCGCAAACGGCGTCCAGAAGCTCGATTCGCGACGCACCACCACCGTTTCCGTCTGTCCCGTTTGGGGATTGGTTTGAGTTTCCGTAACGTTGTGAACGTAGCCGATGCGGAAATCCTGTGCCAAATGCAACACCGCTTGTCCGTTGTCGAGTTGCAAATACGATCGCTGACTCGCTTCGACTTCTTCCTCTGTCAGCGGCATCATTTGTAAATCCGTCGTCGCGTACATCGGCGATCGCCCCCGTGGGGTATTCAACAACATCAACGTATATTCGCCGTTGGCGTCGTTATATTCAGCTTGTTGAACGGGATACTGGCCGTTTTCAAACGAAGCGGCGATCGCAGTTGAAGCGAAATGGTTCGAGTTCGACGGAACCACTTCCCCCCACATCATCCAAACCAGGGTCAAACACAAAAATCCAGCAAAAAGTTTTTTCAACATCTCTTTCAACCTATTCAATCTGTCATTAGCGTTGTGTCTTGTCGATGGGTGACGCAATAACATCATTAACCGGATTTCGTCCACATTTTCCGGCCGCGTCACACACCCTTGTCTGCGATCGGTGGGGGCGGTGCGTGACGCGGTAAGACAACATTAGCCTGACTTCGACCAAATTTTCTAGCCGCGTCACACACCCTACCGATCTGGTGACGGGTGACTGTTAAAGCGGAATCAATTCAGGAAAGTTTTCTAACACCTGTTCTGAGGTAAGTTCGTCACCGAACCGAGCTGGAGAAAAGTGAACTTGAATCGCGTGAAGTTTGTTTTGATAGTGTAAGTTAATTAACGCCTTGAGTCCGTATCGCAATGCTTCGATATCTGCGAGATCGGTTTCGAGATCGGAAATTTCCCCCTCTCCAGCTACCGTTAACATCACCACAACGTTTTCTGTGGTGGGTAGAACCAGTGTTTCGTCTTCGTCTTCATCGCCGAAAGCGGGTTGTGAGAGATAGCGTTGTGCTGAATCCGTAAACAGTTCGTTGACGTAGTCTGCGGCTTCTCCTTCTTCCCAGATGACATCGCCTTCGTTAGCGGCGGCTTTCCAGTAGGGTTCGAGTTGTAAAAGATGTTGGCAGATTTCGACGAGTCCGTCTCCGAGGACTTCTAAATCGCCTTCTGATTCGATCGCAGATTGTCCGACGCGGTTGAGAACCCCCAGCAGTGGATTCACCTCCGTTCCCGTCAGATGTAGCATAATCCGACAGACGACGAAGCGAGTTTTCCCCGTCAGTCGGTTCCAGCGATCGCTCAAACTACTCATATTGTCTCTACGTCCTCCCTTGCGATCGAGTGTTATGTCGAGCCGACAACCATCTTTGTATGATATCCCGAAAGGGCAGAAGAGAAGATGTTAAAGTCCTCGCCGAGTTACCTCAGACGTCAGGTACAGCGATCGCGTGACTTGCGGTAAAAGCATATGGGGTGTGTCTGTAGAAAATGACGATGATGTCAGCAGCTCGATCGATCGGGATAGAATGAGAGCATTGACAAACACAATGCCAGCCAACTTAGATCGAACACTTGTCTTTGTTCGATCTATTTATTCTCAATTACTTGAGTCTAATTCTAGAGGGTAATTTTAAACTTTTAATTTTTTTTATACAGTTAAAAAATATTTGCCGAGTCAAATTTTAACAATCTTTTATAGGGTAACAACAGACGCTCTTCAGTTTCCCAACGCATTTCCTAAATTCACCAACGCTGCGCCGTAGTTCGGATCGAGTTCCACGGCGGTACGCCACGCCTCGATCGCGCGATCGAAAAATCCCTGTTCGTACAACAACTCGCCCAAACGGTTGTAAATCTCTGCCGAATCGGGATTCAACGTCAACGCCGCTTCGTAAGAGATGTTCGCCGTGTAATATTCCCCCCGTTCGGCGAGCAAATCCCCCATTCTCGCGTGGGCTAAGCCAAACGTCGAATCGACGCGCAGGGCGTTTTGAAACGCGGCCATCGCTTCGGGAAACTTGTTGTTTTCGGCGTAGACGTTACCCAAGCCGTAGTACGCCAACGCCATCTCTCGCGAAGAGAGCGATCGCGCTTCTACAAACCGATCGATCGCTTGCTGGTAAGCTCTCGCCGCCTCGGACACTTCATCTAACGCCAAATACGCATCGCCCAACCCGCGATACGCTTCAGCATAATCGGGATCGAGGGCGATCGCCCGCTCGAAGTCAGATAACGCCACCTGGTAACGTCCCGTTTTGAGCCGTCCTACCCCGCGATAATAAAAGGCAGAGGCGCGATCGCTGGTTCGTTCGATCGCTTCTTCCAATACCACCAGTGCCTCGCGGGTGCGTCCAGCCCGCATTAACGCCTCTCCGAGTAGCCCGTAAGCCTCGTTAAGTTCTGAATTGACCTCCACTGCCGTTTGTAGCGCTAAAATCGCCTCGGGGACGCGATCGAGTCTCAACAATGTCTCGCCGCGATAGTAATGAGCGCGATCGAACAGCGGCGCGACGCTGACCGCTTGCTGGAAGTAGTCCAAAGCCTCAGTAAAATTGCCTTCGTCGTAGAGAATCAAGCCGATGTTGTAATACGCAGCCCCGAGGGTACTATCGAGACGAATCGCCCGTTCGTAGGCTTCGATCGCCTCGCCAATGCGTCCGAGCGATCGATACGCCACCCCCATATTGTTGTAGGCTTCAGCGTAGTTGGAACGAATATCCAACGCCAACCCGTAAGCCACGATCGCCGACTCAGGATCGCCTTGTCCCTGCAACGCTCGCCCCAAATTGTTATAGGCTTCGTAATTCGACGGATCGAGGCGCAACGCTTGTTGAAACGCCTCTTCCGCTTCCACGAACCGCCGTTCTTCTAGCAAACGCAGTCCTTCTTGCAGGTAATACCCCTCGCTGCCGTAACCCTGAGCGAATCGAAGTGATTGGGAAACCGACGGCACAGCCTGGACGGACTGCAACCCATAGAAGGCTGTTATCCACCCCAACCCCACACTAACCCACAGCAACCGTCCTCGAACCATTTCTGTCTCGCTCCCGGTGTCTCTTGGTTTGGCGATAGCCCAAGTATAGCTTGGGGTTGGCGGCGATCGTCGCGATCGCCTTACATCGCCTGAGCGCGAATCCAAGCCACGGGCAAACACATCGCCTTACGCCATCCCGGAACGTAAGCCCGTTGGCGAAACACATCGTAGCCGTTGCGTTCGATCGCGTCGAGAATCTTACTATAGAGAATCGTTGCCGCCCACACCGGCCAGCGGGCATCGGGGCTGAGGGCTGCAATACCGCGTTCGGCGGTGGCGTAGTACTTGCGGGCCCGTTGAATTTGAAACTTCATCAACGCCCGCCAGCGATCGTCGACGACCCCGTCAAACAGATCTGCTTCGGTATAGTCGAACAACGCCAACTCGTCCAACGGCAAATAAATGCGTCCGCGTCGGGTGTCTTCCCCCACGTCTCGCAAAATATTCGTCAGTTGGTTTGCGATGCCGAGAGCGACGGCTTCTTCTGTAGGGCGCACGCCCTCTTCTAAGATCCAAGGTGCCGTTTGCAACGCCGGATCGACCCCCATCACCGCTTCCGACATCAAACCGACCGTTCCCGCCACGCGGTAACAGTACAGCTTTAATTCCTCAAAGGTCTGATAGCGATTGCGATACAAATCCATTCGCTGACCTTCGATCATGTCGCGAAACGGTTCGATTTCCAGGGGAAACCGTTCTAGCGTATCGACCAAGGCTACATCAAAATCGTCCATCGCCCGACCCGAAAACAGAGACTCTAAACGAGATTCCCACTCGTCGAGGGTTTCCGGCGTCGTATGACGGGCTTCAGGGCCGTCTACGAGTTCGTCGGTACGGCGACACCACACATAGATCGCCCAGATCGCTCGCTGTTTGGCTTCGGACATCAGCCGCGTACCCAAATAAAAGGTTTTGGAATACTTAGCGGTAATCTGGCGGCATTGTTCGTAAGCCTCCTCAAGTGACACGCGCATGTTGACCTTGGGCGGGGATTTAGGCAGTTGCAGCATTCGTAGCAGGCTCAACAGTCGTTTTTTTCGCAGCAGTTGCCCCGTCAGAATTACGGGATTTTACGTCGGCGTCGATCGCCTGCGCTGTCAGCTTACCAGAAAGCACAGCACCTTCCATACTGCCGAGGTATTTTTGCATCGTATAATCCCCAGACAGATAGAAGTTCGCGATGGGCGTCCGTTGAGAAGGACGGTATTGTTGGCGACCGGGGATCGCCTTGTACACCGATCGCGGCGTCTTCACGACGTGGGATTTCAGCAGTTTAGCCGGGTGGTCTCCCGTGAAGTGTTGGGGGAACAGTTGTTTGAGTTCCTCCATCGTCGCGGCGATAATCTCTTCGTCAGATTTGGAAATCCAATCTTTGGCGGGGGCTAACACCAGTTCCAGCATGGAGCGATCGGGGTTTGCGTATTCCTTACAGGTGTTGCTCATGTCGGCGTACACGCTCAGCAAGGGCGATCGCGAAAACAGCAGGTGATCGATGTCGGTCAGTTTGCGATCGAACCACAGGTGCAGGTTAATCACCGGAACCCCTTCTAAACCTTCCAACTTCTGGAAGTGGGGCAGTTGACGCCAGGGTTGCGGCAACAGGACTTTCAACGGATCGACGGGCATGGCGGAAACGTACAGATCCGCTGGGAAAGCTTCGTCCGGTTGTCCGTTCAGTCCCCGAAGTAAGAACTGTTTCACCGTTCCGTCTTCGTTGAGCTGAATTTCTTTGAGGGGGGCGTTGAGGCGAACTTCCCCGCCTCGTTCGGTGATGTAATCCACCAACGGCTGACAGAGGCGCTCGGTGGGGGAACCGTCAAGAAACGCCATTTTCGATCCGTTCTTTTCTTGTAAAAAACGGTTTAGCGCCGTCAAAATAATCGTGGCAGAAATTTCATCGGGATCGATAAAATTCAGTGCCTTTGACATGGCGATAAAGACTTCTTTTTCGACTCGTTCGGGGACGTTTTGCCGCTTCAACCACTCCGAGAATGAATATTTATCCATCTCTTCAACGTAGTCTTGCCCTTTTAAAATAGCGGGGATTAAACCCAGTCCGAACCGAATTTTTTCTTCCCAAGTCAGCATATCGTTATTTCGCAAAATTGCGATAATGCCGTTGACTGGGGCGGGAACGTCGGGAAAATCAAATCGCGAATAGGTTCCCGGTTTTTCGGGCTGGTTGAAGATCATGGTGTGTTCTTTCCACTGCAAGCGATCTTCAATTCCGAGTTCCTTAAAAAGCTGCAACATATTCGGATAGGCTCCGAAGAAAATATGCAGCCCCGTTTCGTACCAGTCACCGTCTTCGTCTTTCCAGGCGGCGACTTTACCCCCCAATACGTTGCGGCGTTCTAGGACGATCGGCGTGTGTCCTAAATCGGCTAGGTACTTGGCACAAGACAGTCCCGCTAAACCGGCTCCGGCGATCGCGACTCGCATGTAACGTTACTATCCTCACTTCAATAATGGTTTTCCCGTCTCTCATTATACGTTGCAATCTGTTACAAATCATCGAGCGGCGACGTTCCGTCCGTGAAATTGCCGATCGCTCCCGGCGAGAAATGGCGCGGTGCTGTGAGTTCGATCGCGCTACTGCCCCCCGTGCGATCGCCGCGATCGACTGATACCTCACACCACGAAACCTCAGCAGTATCACCGAGACAGTAGCAGTGCGATCGCTGATTTTTTCGGGGGTTCGACCCATCATGGACAGTAACGAAACCTTCTATCGAACCTCCAATGAGACAAGCTCTGATGTCACGGTCTTCTGAATCTCAACCGTCCCCAGAAACCTTTGACGCTCGCTTTTTGACGCGGGTGTATCCAGAATTTCGCAGCGAGATCGATCGAATTTTACAATTGGTGAAAGTCCTCGAAACGGACACTCAACGTTCCCCAGAACAGCGAGTGCAGGACTACCAAAAAATTCGCGCCGCCGCCCAGCACATGAGCGTCTTACTGATCGAAGCCCTCGACGAACTTCGCGATCGCCCCTAAAGGGGAGAGGGGGAGAAGGGGAGAGGGGGAGAAGGGGAAAACTATTAACTGTTCCCGATTCCCGATTCCCGATTCCCTGTTCCTGATTCCCTGTTCCCCGTTCCCTGTCTTCACTGGTGACTGGTGACTGGTGACTGGTGACTGTAAAAGCGTTGCAGGTAAACGCTGTGACGCACGGCATGGGAAATCGGCGTCTCGAAAGCATCTACCGTCGCGATCGCACCCCCTAACTCCTGTAATGTCGCCTGTAGGTCGTCCCGGTCTTCCTCCGTCCAGCGACCTCGGTACAGCACCGCCTGTCCGCCGGGTTTCAGCCACGGGAAAACGTAGCGGGCGCAAGCAGACGGCGTTCCAACCGCTCGCACCGTCGCCCAGTCGTAGGCACCGCGATAGGGAGGAATTCGACCGAGTTTTTCGGCTCGTCCGGCGATCGCCGTTCCGTTGGCGATCGCCAAGTCGTCGATTAACGCGTTCAAAAACCGAACTTTTTTCTGAGTCGAATCGACGAGCGTTACCTGCCAATCCGGGCGTGCTAGGGCGATCGGCAAACCGGGGAATCCCGCCCCCGTACCGATATCGACAATGCGGCACGGAGTCGGTAACTCCGAGGCGGGTGCGTTCAGGATCGCTGCGATACCCCGCAACGAATCCCAAAGGTGTTTTTCCCAAAACGCCTCGGGGTCAGTAATGCGCGTCAGGTTCAGTTGTCGGTTGCCCGCCAGGATACCCTCGTAAAGCAGTTGAAAGCGATCTCGGACTTCGGGTGTCGGGGCGGCCGCTCCCAGCGTCGCCTGCCAAAGTGGGGACAACTCCGGTAAGACAGGGGTAGCGATCGCCCGTCGAGGGGATTGAAACGAGTCTGACTCCATCGCGATCGCCTAAAACGGGATGTCGTCAACTAACGGTTCGTCTGCCGACGGGGTCGTCGGGGTCGTCGGTTGCGCGGCCGGTTGCGGGGGAGGCGTCGATGCCATCGGCGTGGGAGCGGGCGTCGGTTGCGGTTGTGCCGCAGCGGGAGCCGCTTGATGACCTCCTGCCGCCGCCGCGATCGTGTGAATGCGTTGGGCGGTCAGTTCGGCGCGTTTTTCCTTAAACCCCTCGGGGCGATCGACCGTCACCATATTCAGACGTCCCTCGATGACGATGCGATCGCCGCGATGGTAGTTTTGATTCAAGGCTTCAGCCAGTTTGCGCCATGCGACGACTTTCAGTGTGGCCGGCGGATCTCCCTCGCGTACGGGATCGAACTGAACGATCGTCTCGGCAACTGGAATTTGGGCGTCGCTCGTGTAGCGCAGTTGCGGGTCTTGGACGATTTCCGCCATTAAAATGCAGCTATTCATTTCAAACGAATGTCGGTAACTTTGGTCGTGAATTCACACGCGGGTCGGACGCAAAGTCGCTTCCGGGGCAGTCGCTTAGCGTAACGCTTTCTTTCTTCAACTCGCAAGAGCGATCGCCGCAGCAGGTTCGCGATCGCCCCACCACCCCGAGATTTTTTCGTACGACTCTTTTCAAACTATCGGTATTGTAGCAGTCGGAACGAACCCAGACGAAACCCGGTTCGTTCCGAAACTCCCCTCTCATCAAACGAGGGTTTCCGAGAGATTCTGACCGCCTTGATGCTGTTCGACGAAGTGTTGAATCCGCGTGCGGTAATCCCGCAAACTTTCATCGACCCAATCGCGGTCTTCTCCGTTGGCGAAAATGTGAACCACCGGTTCCCCAGCATCGGGCAACACCAACACCCAATTGTCCGACTGAGGTTCGCACACCTTCACCCCATCGACGAGTTGAATGCGATCGCTCGGGTGAGTTTCCACCATGTGCCGCATCAGCGCCCCCTTGACCGTCCAAGGACAGCGAATCGTCTGACAGCGGTGATACACCCGAGGCAACTCCGCGCAAATCTGTCCTAACGGTCGTCCTTGCAGCGTTTCCATCTCGATTAACTTCGCGATGGAGAACATCGCATCGAACCCTGGGTGTAACTGCGGGAAAATAAAGCCCATCTCTCCACTTCCGCCTAACACCACGTTGGGGTTGGCGTGGCACGCTTCCATCAACGCCGTGGGGTTGGCCTTCGTGCGAATGACCTGACCGTCGTGACGTCGGGCGATTTGTTCGACCGCACTCGAGGCGTGAACTGGCACCACCACCGTTCCGCGCGGGTTGGCCGTCAAAATCGTATTGACCATAAACGCCGTCAGTTGTTCGCCGCGAATGGGAATCCCCGACTCGTCGATCAAAACGAACTGTTCGCCGTTGGCCGACACTTGCGCGCCGAAATTCGCCCGCAGTGCTTCGACCACCTGACCCAGTTGCGTGAGCAGTCCTTCCCGTTCCTCCGCCGACAGTGCCAACTGGTTCAAGCTGGCGTTGAGGACGACCGCATCGCATCCGAACTTCGCCAACAGTCGCGGCAAAATCGCCCCCGATACCGCGTAGGCGTAATCGATGACCACTTTCGCGCCCCCGTGACGCACCGCCTCGACGTCGATGAGTTTCTCAAAGCCAGTGCTGTAGATTTCCAGAACCTGACTCGGATAGTTCATCTGACCGATTTCGGAAATCTGCGCCCGTCGCAGGTCTTCTTTAAAATAAGCCCCTTCGATTTTCTTCTCTTTGGCTTTCGTAATGTTGATGCCGTTCGCGTCGAAAAATTCAATGAGAATCGAATCGGCTCGTTCCGGGTGAACTCGCACGTGAAGACCCCCTTCGATATTCACGCGAGGCGTTTGGCCTTGCGACGAAGCCCGCGCGAAGGCTCGCGAAATTGGAATGGCCGTCGCTTCCAAGTTTTGGACGTTGACCCCCACCGACATAATGCCCGCGATGAGCGATCGCGACACCATGCGCGAAATACTGCGTTGGTCGCGGGAAAAGACCACTTGAGCGCCCTGTTTGAGCGTCGAACCGTAAGCCGCTCCCAATTTCACGGCAAATTCCGGTGTAATGTCGATATTTGCCAGACCACTGACGCCGCGCTGTCCGAATAGGCTGCGCCGTGCTGTTTGTCCCCAAATCAAATTAATGTTCAAAATTGCACCGGACTCGATTTTTTTGCTCGGCCAGACCCGCACGCTGGGGCTGATTTGGGCTTCTTCTCCCACTGTCGAAAGCGGACCGACCACCGCCCCTTCGAGAACGTGGGCCCGGCGATCGACTCGGGTTCCCCGGCAGATCGTACAAGCTCGCAGGTGAACCTCGTCGCCGATAATCGCGCCGTTCCAGATAATCGGACGTTTGAGATCGGCGTCGCTACCGATGGTGACGTTATCGCCGATAACCGTTCCCGCTTCGATTTGAGTTCGCGCCCCGATGCGGCAGTTATCGCCGATGAGAACGGGGGCTTCGAGTTTAACCGTGTCGTCGATATAGGTATTTTGTCCGATCCAAATTCCAGGTTCGCGTTCTGGGTAGGGAAAATCCGTCTCGACTTTGCCCCGGAGGGTGTCGTATTGCGCCTCGCGATAGGCTTCGAGATGGCCGACATCGCACCAGTATCCTTCGGCGATGTAGCCGTACATGGGTTCGCCTTTTTCCAACAGCAGCGGGAACAACTCTTTCGAGAAGTCGCATTCTTGGTTGGCGGGGAGGTATTTGAGAACTTCCGGTTCGAGGATGTAAGTCCCGGTGTTGACGGTATCGGAGAAAATTTCCGAGGCGGAGGGTTTTTCGAGGAAGCGAACGATGCGCTGGTTTTCGTCGGTAATGATTACCCCGAATTCGATGGGGTTGGGAATGTGTTTGAGGATGAGGGTGGCTTTGGAGCCTTTTTGACGGTGGAAATCGATCGCCGCACTCAGGTCGAAATCTGTGATACCGTCGCCGCTAATGACGAGAAAGGTATCTTCGAGGAGGTCTTCGACGTTTTTGACGCAACCGGCGGTTCCGAGAGGTTGTTCTTCTTCGACGGCGTAGGTCATTTGAACGCCGAAGTCTTTTCCGTCTTGGAAGTAGTCCCGCATGACGTCGGGGAGATAGTGAACTGTCGCGATGACTTCGGTGATTCCGTGGCGCTTGAGGAGATTGAGGATATGTTCGGCGATGGGACGGTTGAGTACCGGTACCATCGGTTTGGGGAGATCGCAGGTCAGGGGTCTCAGTCGCGTCCCCGATCCTCCAGCCATTAACACTGCTCGCATAAGCGCTCCTTTGATGTCGTTTGTCGTACTAATGTGATTATGTGTTGCTATTTCTACTAAAAAGGTATTACAGGTTTGAGATTACAGACTCAATAAAGCCTGGGATCGCAACTCCGTCTCGACCGCCTTCAACGGTCGCGGGCGATCGCAGAGTGTCTCTCGACTCGTCCACGTTTATTGTAGGGGGCGGAAGGGGAGAGTTTACAACGCAGAGGAACGAAGGAGATCTGACGGAGAAGGGAGAACGGTTCTCACGGTTGGCGAGTTTTGGTGTGCCGATCGTCGATCGGCGTAAAATATTTGCAGGGATGGCAGGGACCTTCGGGATTGACGGCGCAGCGAACTAACTCCGATCGCGCGTTGTACTGACAGGACGCGTCGCCGATAACCCAACGACCGTTAACTAGACTCATTTCTTGGGGACGGTCGGCCTTCTGCACGTAGAGGGCGATCGTGTTGAGGCGATAGCGACCGGATTTGAGATGGTAGCGGTGTCGGCGTTCGAGAACGGTGTAGGTCTGACCGTCGAAATCGAGATAGTGACCGGGTTGTGGCGTCCAGTCGAGATAGACTTTTCCCAGGGACTTCGCCGACTTCGTTAAAATCACCTCGGTTGGTAAAGAGTCTGGCTCCATAGGCCCTCCTGTCGTTCGGTTTACACTTTTCTACCAATTTCAAGGTAACGCATCTGTTGGGGCGCACTGCCTCGGGGTGCGATCGCTTCGATGTCTTTTCAGGAACGGTGTCGAGAATTTTCGATCGAGTGCTTGCGGAAACGCTCAGTCCGGCGTTAGGGTATTCTGCCAGATATTCCCCGTTTTGGGGTGCGATCGCCGTTGTCTACGATACTGCTTATGTCGTTTCCCGTTCGCCGTCTGTTCGTCGCCTCTGCTCTGAGCCTGTCGCTGTTGTCGGGATGTACGGGAGAGTCCCCCGTCGCCGAACGCAATCCTGAAGTGTTACGAATGCTGTCGTGGCAAGCCCCGACGATTCTCAATCCCCACCTCTCGACGGGATTTAAGGATTGGGAAGCCAGCCGCGTGACCCTCGAGCCTTTGGCGACGTACGATGCAGACGGACAGATGGTTCCTCTCCTGGCGGCGGAAATTCCCAGTTTGGAAAACGGCGGTGTCGCCTCTGATGGAACTTCGGTAACGTGGACGCTCGATCGCGAGGTGAAATGGTCGGACGGAACGCCTTTCACGGCTGAGGACGTGGTGTTTACTTACAATTACCTCAGCAATCCCGAGGTGGGCGCGACGAATTTGGGGGTGTACCAGGCGATCGCCAGTGTGGAAGCGATCGACGAGACGACGGTACGGGTCAATTTCAAACGTCCCAATCCCGCCTGGTCTTTGCCTTTTGTGGGCGCGTCGGGCGTCATTTTGCCAAAACACGTGTTTGAGGACTACAGCGGCGCGAACGCTCGGGAAGCCCCTGCTAATTTAATGCCCGTCGGCACCGGCCCCTATCGGGTGGTGGAGTTTAAACCCGGTGACGTGGTGGTGTACGAACCCAATCCCCACTACCGGGACGCGGAGAGCCTCAGTTTCCAACGCATCGAACTCAAAGGCGGCGGCGACGCGACTTCGGCGGCGAGAGCGGTGTTGCAAACGGGAGATGCGGATTTTGCCGATAATTTACAAGTCGAACCCCAGGTTTTGGAACAGTTGGAAGCTGGGGGAACTGGTAAGGCGATCGCCAGTTTCGGGGTTTTGGGGGAGCGCATTGAATTCAACTATACTGACCCCGATCGCGCTAACGAAAACGGCGATCGGGCGACTTTGGAATTTCCCCATCCGTTTTTTACTGACGAAACGGTTCGACAAGCCTTTGACTTAGCGATCGATCGCGAGGCGATCGCCACTCAACTCTACGGAAAAGCTGGAAAACCCCTCGCCAATTTCCTCTTTACTCCCCCTCAATATGTTTCGCCCGACACGAGTTACGAATTCAATCTCGAGAAAGCCGCCGAACTTCTCGACGAGGCGGGGTGGATAGATAGCAATAACAATGGAATTCGCGATAAAAACGGCGTTGAAATGCAAGTGGTCTTTCAAACCTCCGTTACGCCAGTTCGTCAGAAAACCCAAGAAATTATCAAGCAGAGTTTGAGTGCGATCGGCGTCGGCGTGGAACTCAAAAGCATTGATTCCAGCATTTTATTTTCTGGCGATCCGTCGAGTGTCGATACACTTCAACGCTTTTATGCCGACTTACAAATGTTTTCTACGGGGAACTCCAATCCCGACCCAGCTATTTATATGAAAACTTACACCTGCGACGAAATTTCAACTCCCAAAAATAACTGGTCGGGGCAAAATTTCTCGCGATATTGCAATTCCGAATACGACGCACTTTGGGATCGAGCGCAAACAGAACTCGACCCCGAAAAACGCCAAGCCTTATTCCTGAAAATGAACGATTTGTTAGTTCGAGATTCGGTTGTCATGCCGATCGTTCATCGCGCCGACGTGGTGGGAGTTAGTTTACAATTAGAAGGGGTCGAGCCGACGCCTTGGGATCGCGCCACCTGGAACATTGCCGAATGGCGGAAAGTGTTTAATTGAGAGCGATCTACCAGATTTTGAATATATGCAATGCAAAAATTCTATGTAGAGCTATCATGAATTCACCTGACTATAAAGATATTGTCAAACGGATTACCGATCTTAAATTTGACGATCGTGAGATCGCGATTATGCGGCTATACAATGAAAATTATACTCGGGGTGCATCTCACTTTTGCAAAAACATCAGTTTGGGGTGGCAAAATTCCCGATTAGCACTTCCGGTATAAGATCCCCGGCATCTTGGAGATGCCGGGGATCTGGAAATTGAGTGCGCCCAATTCGATGAATTTACATTTTTGAGATGCACCCTATACTCGTCTGCAAGAAGCACGTCTGATCGAAAATGGTTTTCCAATCTTTAAAGGATTCCACTATTCTGTTAATACTCAGCTAGAGTTTAATTTTTCGGCTCTTCCGATTTTGTTATGCAAAAAAATACTAATTTAACCCCAATTCCGATATTTGAAATTCAAAGCCGAAATTCTGTAAAGCTTGCAGAACTTGACATAGAGCGATCGATTAATGTAGAATAAATTTAATTAT
>NZ_JAQNCQ010000112.1:0-39237 GCF_028368005.1 Geitlerinema sp. CS-897
CCCTGGCTCGGCCTTGGCTTTTTTCCGATTAGACAAGCTCACTTACCCACTGGCTTCTCTTTCTCTTTTAGCTTGGCGACTTGTCCTGGCTTGTGCCATCCCCCTTTCGTCGTACTTTGGCCGTTACGCTAAACAGATACCATCTTTGAGATGCCGGGGATCTGGAAATTGAGTGCGCCCAATTCGATGAATTTACATTTTTGAGATGCACCCAATCGTGCATCGATCCTTATTTACATTTCTCGTGACCTCATCCATCGCACAATGTTAAAGTTCCTTGGGGTAAAGCCAGATCGCAAAACTCATCTCACAGAAGATCGAAGCTCTTTCGCTCGATGCCTAAAATTAGTCTGTTTGTACATTTTGGGGTTTAGCATCCTCGAATCCCTCAGCATCCTGCAAGTTTGGCACAGTTTTGAAACTCAAAAAACGAGTTTGATGACGCGCTATGTTGAAAAGCTACAACATTCTTACCAAATTACAACCGATACCTACAAACTCGTCTCGACTACAATTTATAACGAAGCGATCGATCGCCCGGAAGTTATCGAATTAGTTCGCGAGGCTAATACCGCAAGTATTGAGGAACGAGCGGAGCTGAGAGTGGCGTTATTTCAACAACTCGACATCACTTATCAAAAGCTCAAACAGCAACATCTCAGACAACTCCATTTTCACTTACCCGATGGAACGAGTTTTCTGAGAATGCACCGCCCCAACAAATTTGGCGATCCGCTATTTGACGTGCGCTATTCTGTTAAAATTGCCAACCAGCAAAAACGATTTGTTTCTGGATTTGAAGAGGGACGAATTTTTAACGGATTTCGCTATGTTTTTCCGTTGTTTTACGTCGATGATGCAGGAAGACGACAGCATATTGGAAGTGTAGAAACTAGCATCGGGTTTCAAGCGATTCGCAGTGAAATGTCAAAACTATTTTCAGGCTGTTTTGAGTTTATGTTACGGGCTGACGTGGTGCGATCGAAAGTTTTTGAAAACGAGCTGGGAAACTATGTTGAAAGCCCCCTAAATCCCGAGTTTGTCATTGAATCTGAAGCCGTTCGAGATAATTCTCAATTTCGATCTGCTATCTGTAACCGCATCGATCGCCTCGATCTCACGCTCCAACCGATCGTCGCAGAAAAACTCGATCTCGACTTACCGTTTGCTGTTCCCGTTCGCCTCAACTCAGAAGATTACGTGGTTACTTTTGTTCCCGTTAAAAACTTACAAGATAACGGGGTTGCTTATATTGTTTCTTATGAAGCAGACGACAATCTCTCGAACTATAGAAGTAATTTATTTTTCGTTCTGTTTGTTACAACGTGTTTTAACAGTATTTTAATTATATTTATCGCTTACGTCAATCGCAGCCGCATCGTACTCGATCGTCAAAACAACCACCTTCAAACTGAAGTCAACGCGAGAGCGATCGCCGAACGACAAGCCCAGCAAAAATCAGCGGAACTTCAAGACGCCCTCGATCGCCTCAAAACCACACAACTCAAACTCATTCATACTGAAAAAATGACCTCGTTAAATCAATTAGTAGCTGGCGTCGCTCACGAAATTAACAATCCCATTGGATTTATTTACAGTAACGTTCAACACGCTCGGGAATACGCAGAAAGTCTCGATCGAGCAATCGCACTTTACCAACAGCATTATCCCGAGGCCGATTCCACCTTGCGATCGCAACTCGACGATCTCGATTTAGACTTCGTGCGCGATGATTTTTCCAAACTGCTCGATTCGATGAAAGCGGGAGCGACGCGCGTAGACAGCATCGTGAAATCCCTACGAAACTTCTCGCGGCTCGACGAATCCGAACGAAAACTCGTCAACGTTCGCGACGGAATCGACAGCACTCTCGTTTTATTACAACATCGACTCAACGCCAACGAAACGCGGGAGAAGATTCAAATTATCGAAACCTTCGATGACTTACCGATGCTCGAGTGTTACCCGAGTTTGCTCAATCAAGTATTTATGAGTATTTTATCCAACGCGATCGATGTCTTCGATCGCCACCCTCCCACAAACGAACGTCCGAGAATTAAAATTTCAGGAAAACTCCAACCCGGCGATCGCGTTCTCATCGAAATCGCCAACAACGGCCCGCCCATTCCCCCAAACATCCACCAACGCATTTTCGAGCCGTTTTTTACCACGAAACCCGTCGGACAAGGAACCGGTTTAGGACTCAGCACCGCTTATTTTATCGTCGTCGAAACTCACAGCGGTCAGCTTTCCTGTCGTTCCGAACCCGGACGCGGAACAGTGTTCGCGATCGAACTCCCCTTTTACAGCGAGCAGTGAACAGCGAACAGCGACGACCGTTATTCTCAATTATCGCCGCACGAACGCCGCCGTTTCCTCGACAAACTTCACTGTCGATTCGTAAGGTAAAACATTGCGCCCCGGAATCACTTTTCCTTCGCCGTTGGGTAAATGTTCCACATAGTCGTTAACTCGTTTGTCCGCCGAATCCGTTTTTCCTTTACGACTGATTCCCGACGCCGCGTCCCCAAACAACGCCAACACCGGTTGCTGCATATGCGCGATCGCCTCACCGTAATCTTGACGCCAAAATCCCGCCAAAAACGCAAACACCGCATAGCGACTCGCCGGATTTTTCGCCCCCTCGCACAGCACTCCCAACCACTCGGCGTCTACGTCTTCGTCTCTGGCGAAAAGCTGCTTCTTAGAAAACGACTCCAAAAAACCTTCCCGTCTGGCGTATCGATAAAACCCATTTCCCAACGGCGTGTCGAAAAACAGATTCCAGCGGAGTTTCTGTTGTAGCGGTTTACCCGACTGCGTAATCAACCCCCACGCCGGAGGCCCCGACAACACCAAGCCTCGCACCCAGTCCGACGCCGACTCCACCAGACGAATCGCGACGGGAAACAACGCCCCCTGAACCACGACGATCGCGGGTTCGCCGACGACCGTTTCGATAAAATACTGTAACTGTTGCGCCCAATCCTTTGGACGGTAGGCGATACGGGGCATTTCGCTCTCTCCGCAACCGAGTAAATCGGGGTTGAAAATGGGGTTGCGATTTCCCTGGCGATACCACTCGATGCAGAACCGCTTCCAAAACAGTCGCGACAACCCGACACCAATCGGATGAATCGTTACAATCGGCGTTCCAGAAATCTCGTTGGGGGTTTGGTGGACGCTGTAGGCGCAGCGATAGCCGTTCCAGGTGTAAAACTGGGTGTCTGGACGCGCGATCGCGTCGGGAATTGGGGGAACCGTTTGCATGGGTTTCACAAAAGACGAAACTGGCCTCATCCTAAACAATCCGTTTCGGGTGAATCAACGCGTACCCCGCTCGTTTTAATTTCTCGTTGGAGACTTTGGCGTTGTAGGACGATCGCCCCGGTTGCGACGCATCCCACGTCACAGGGGGTAAGCTATGCGTGCGACAGACGTTCTCGACGAGTTCTCGCGTCGGCTGTACGTCGTCGTCTACCACGTTGTAAATCCCGTCGAGGCGGTGACGTTCGGCGAAGGCGATCGCCCCCACGATATCGTCTAAATGAACCCAGTTACTCGCCCTCAAACCGTCACCGGGTTGTGTCGTTCCCGCCATGCGACTGTAAATTTTGGCGATTTCCCGTCCCGGCCCGTAAATTCCCCCCAATCGCAACACGCCGATCGATCGCGTATCAGTCGCCGCCTCGAGCAATACCCGTTCGGTTTCCGCTAACACCTCAGCGTTAGGATTTCCCGGCTTAACGGGAGTGGTTTCGTCTACCCAGTCGCCGCCGAAATCCCCGTACACGCTGCAACTGCTGGTATAGAGAACCTGCTTCAGCGTCGGAACCCCGTCGAGAACGGAAACCAGGGTTTTCGCCGTTTGCAAATAGGCGTCGTTGTAGGTTTGGCGGCGTTTGGTACTGACGCTGACGAGGAGGCTGTCTTGTCCTTCTAGCAGTTGCGCCAGTTCTTCTCGGTTGTCGCCGCGTACCACCCTCGCGCGATCGCTCACCGTTTCCAGTTCTGGGATGCGATCGCGGCTTGTCGTCGTCGCCGTCACCGTCAACCCCTGCTGTTTCCAGTCTTCAGCGACGCGGAGTCCGACGTAGCCACAGCCTAAGATTGCAACGTTCGTCATTTTTCTCGATCGAGCTTTCGACTCGGAAATTTCAATCAAATAAGTCTAGCGGTAGATGGCCGTAAATGTCTCGAATGCCATCGTCGTAACTAGACTGACAGGAGACGAGAACTCCTCGCTCGCTTCCGGTGTAGCTGTTGATATAGCACAGTCCCGTGTAGGGATTGTATTTCACGTACACCGACCCCTCGATCGGGTTTAACGTCGGAGGGCGATCGTACTCTAAAGCCTCTGTGTAGTGGTGGAGAGCTGCGATCGCCGCCTCAGCAGTCTCGGCGCACACTCCAAAAATTTGATAGTCGCAGTGGGGACGTACCGCGAACAAGGCTCGACGCAACTTAGCACGATCGATCTCGAAATTGGGACGGACACCCACTTGTTTGAGGAGGGTTTGCGCCTCGTCTACCGTCAGTTCTAAGGGGTCAGACATAGACAATGGAAACTTATGAAAGCCTGTGTTAATCTAATTATTGAAATATGTTAACACGCGAGCTGAGTCGAAATCGAGTCATGACAAACAAAATTCAAAAAACAGAAAAAGAGTGGAAAGAGCAGCTCACGCCAGAGCAATATAAAGTCACTCGACAAAAAGGAACCGAACGGGCGTTTACGGGTGAATATCACGACAATAAGCGCGATGGAATTTATACGTGCGTGTGTTGTGGAACGCCTTTGTTTTCTTCTGAGACGAAATTTGACTCGGGGACGGGCTGGCCGAGCTTTTACGCTCCCCTCGAAGAACAAAACGTTGAAGAAAAAGAAGATCGCAGTTTCTTTATGACGCGAACCGAAGTGGTTTGTTCGAATTGCGACGCTCATTTAGGTCACGTATTTAACGACGGACCTGCCCCGACAGGACTCCGCTACTGCATGAATTCCGCTGCCCTCAATTTCGAGGAAAAAGAATAGCGATCGCAAAAAAGGATTCCCTTTTTCGTATGGGAATCCTTCAAAAAAATAGAGTTATTTTAAATTACCCAAAAAGCAAATCAAAAATCATAAAAAACCTAATTTTATCAAAAATCCTCCGTATCCTCTGTGTCTCTGTGGTAAACCTTCCCCAAACCCACAAAAAAACCCTTTGAAACAAGGGCTTTTCAAAAAATCAAATCGGCTAAATCCTAAAAATCAGCCTCTTTTTGCAAAAGTTCCTCAATTTTTAGGTTCAATTGCGATTCGCCACCAAATACCGTTCCGACTTTCCGATCGCTCAAATGCTCGTAAGCGATATTGTAAATTTCGTCGGGGAGCGCAACGTACCCGACAACCTTAACAAACTGGCGTCCGTGGGTTAAATAATACTCCACAAAATCGAGCAGTTCCGGCTTGCGATCGAGGGCGTCAGCGTTCACGTAAATAAACAGCGGACGAGCAAACGGTTGATAGGTTCCGTCGATCGTGGTGTCTCGCGACGGTAACACCCCGTTCACCGCTAGAGATTTCAACTGAGCGGTGTTTTCCTCATAGTACGAATATCCAAAATAGCCGAGGCCGTTTTCGTCGCGACTGACTCCTCGAACTAACAGCGTATCGTCTTCGCTGGCGGTGTAGTCCGTACGACTGTTCCCCGCTTCTCCAGTGACTGCTTCGGTAAAATAATCAAAGGTTCCCGAATCTTCACCAGGACCGTAGAGATTGAGGGGATTGTCGGGCCAGTCCGATCGCACTTGGTTCCAACTCGTCACTTGTCCCTCCGCATCCCGTTCCCAAATTGTATTGAGTTCGGCGAGGGTAATGTTATCGACCCAGTCGTTATCGGGATGAACCACGACGGCGATCGCATCGTAAGCCACCGGAAGCTCGATATAGCGAATTCCGGCCGTTTTACAAGTTTCCATTTCCGATGAAGAAATGGGGCGCGAGGCGTTGTTGATGTCGGTTTCTCCCGCGCAGAACTTGCGGAACCCGCCCCCCGTCCCCGACACAGCTACGTCGATTTGAGGTTTACGGTTGTCGAGAAGTTGGTACTCTTGAGCGACTTCGTTGGTAATCGGATAAACGGTACTCGAACCGTCAACGGCGATCGTCGTTCCCGTGGTACTTCCCGCGCGAACTGCACCGTTTGAAACCTCTTCGGGGGAACGTTGACATCCCGCCCCTAAAAAAAGGACGCTTAAAGATATCGCCCAAGCCGAACGTTGAAACCGCTTGTTTTGTTTGGTGGATAGCATTTTACCTCGATTCCGTGTTGTATTTTTCAATCCTGTCAAAAACGAAAACGAACTTCAATTGCTTTGCAAATCAGTGTTCGATTGAAGTTTTAGAGACTAAAATATACCCAGATGCGCTCGATTTTTTGGCGAAGCGATCTAGAGTTCGATGAAATTTTGGAGTGCGATCGCCGAGGCAGTCAACCAAACTGATAGCCCCGACCGGGAACTGTTAAAATATACTGAGGTCGCTTGGGATCGGGTTCGATTTTTTTGCGAAGTTGGCTAACATGAACGTCAACAGTTTTCGTACTTCGCTGTACGCTTCGCTTCCAAACGCGATCGAGTAATTCTTCCCGCGTCCACGTTCGGCCGGGAGACTTCATAAACAGCCCCAGCAAGCGAAACTCTTGCGGCGACAATTGAACTTCTCGATCGCGCAGCCAAACCCGATGTTCCCAAACATCGACCGTCAACTCCTCGAATTGCAATACCGAAAACTGCGACCAACAACCTAAAAACCGACGCAACAAACTGCGACACAAAGCCGCGAGTTCGTGACAGTCGAACGGTTTGCTCAAGCAGACGTCCGCACCCCGTTCCAAACCGAGAACGCGATCGCCTTGGCGATCGGCCTCGTGCAGCACCAGCACCGGAACGAAAATTCCTTGCGTTCGCAACAGTTGGCAAAGTTCCAACCCGTTTCGCTGCGAGAGGTGCGACTCTAAAATGACTAAATGGAATGGAAACGCTCGGGGATACGGCATACTGCACTCGAGGAGGGTCGAGACCACGTTTCCGTCTTCGTCTTCGATCGCCCGAAATCCTTCCTCAGACAAGATCCGAGCGATGTGCGATCGCGCTGAGGCGTCGCGAACGACCACCAGCACCTGAATGTCCCAATCCCCGACAGACCAAGCCGGTTCGAGTTTTCCCTCTCGAGCGCTCGGTCGAGAGGACAGCCAACCCAGTGTCGGGGCTAACGTATTGTCCATCGATCTCGACGGTTGTAGCAACCGAACCCTTAACCGAAGCGACCGCTCACGTAATCCTGGGTTTCCTTCTCAGCGGGATTGTGGAAAATCGTCGTCGTTTCGTCGTATTCGACCAAATATCCGACTTTATTTCCAGTTTCAGTCGCTTCAGCGTTGTAAAATGCCGTGCAGTCCGACACCCGAGACGCTTGCTGCATATTGTGGGTCACGATGACGATGGTGTATTGCTGCTTGAGTTCGTGAATTAACTCTTCGACGCGCAACGTCGAAATCGGGTCGAGCGCCGAACAAGGTTCGTCCATCAGAATGATTTCCGGCGCGATCGCGATCGCCCGGGCGATACACAACCGTTGTTGCTGACCCCCCGACAGCGCCAAACCGCTCTCTTGCAACTTGTCTTTCACCTCGTCCCAAATCGCCGCTTTCCGCAACGATTGCTCGACGAGTTCGTCCATGTCGCCGGTATACCCGTTGATCCGCGCTCCGAACGCAATATTTTCGTAAATTGACTTCGGAAACGGGTTCGGTTTTTGAAACACCATACCGATACGGCGACGCAGCCGTACCGGATCGACTGACGACGCGTACAGATCGGTTCCGTGAAAGGTGATTTTTCCCTCGACTCGAGCGCTCGGGATCAAATCGTTCATCCGGTTAAAGCAACGCAAAACCGTACTTTTACCGCATCCAGACGGTCCGATGAAGGCCACGACTCGGTTTTTTTGAATGTCGAGGCTGACATCTCGCACTGCTAAATTCGATCCGTAGAAAACCTTGAGATTTTCAGTTTGCAGCGCGAGTTCGGAAGAAGCGTTTGTCACGTTGTTAGAAAATTGAGAAACCATATCGATACTTAGGAGTATAACAAAGCCATTTCAGGCGATTCGCCGAGGTGCGATCGCACTACGGCAGTCACGTAAACTACCGCGTCAACTGTCATTTCTAGAAACGACGTTGGAACTTGTTGCGTAAGAAAATTGCGATCGCGTTCATCACCAGCAGCAAAACCATCAGCACGATAATTCCCGAGGCCGCGATATCGTGGAATTCCGTTTGTGGCCGAGAGACCCAGTTGTAAACTTGAATGGGCATCACCGTAAACGGACTTTGCAAGTTTTCCGGCAAAAACGAAATAAACGTCAGCGCCCCGATCGTAATCAACGGTGCCGTTTCTCCGATCGCCCGCGACAACGCCAAAATCGTTCCCGTCAAAATGCCCGGTAGTGCCAACGGAAACACGTGTTCTCGGACGACCTGCCAGCGCGTCGCCCCCAACGCAAATCCCGCCAAGCGCAAACTATCGGGAACCGCCCGCAACGCCTCCCGCGTCGCCACGATAATCACGGGTAAAATCAACAACGCCAACGTCAACGCCCCCGAGAGCAAACTGCGTCCTCCCGTAATCGGCTCCATAAACCGAACGAACACCATCAACCCCAACAATCCATAGATAATCGAGGGAACCCCTGCCAAGTTGTTGATGTTAATTTCGATCAGCCGTGCGAACCAGGTATCGGCCGCGAACTCTTCGAGAAAAATTCCCGCACCGACACCCAACGGGAACGACACCACCGCCACGGTCACCATCATCCAAATACTGCCGACAATGGCCGATTTCATCCCGGCCTGTTCCGGCTTTCGGGACGGAAAGTTACTTAAAAAGCCCCAATCCAACGTCGGCAAGCCATCGAGCAGAACATCTATAAGCAATGCCGCCAACACCACGATCGCGATAACCACGGACGTCCAAACGGCCACCGCAAAAATTTTGTCGATGTTATATCGCGTGTCGAGATTGGCGGAAAAACGACTCGGATCGGGAGTCGTACCTTGTTCGAGGATTTGCGGATCTCGTGTCGTCATTATTCGTATTTTTCCCGAAAGCGTCGAACGAACCAAAAGCTAAAAATATTCAGCACCAGCGTAATCAAAAACAGGGTCATTCCCACGGCGTAAATCGTCTTGTACGCCAACGATCCGGCTGGGGTATCCCCCAAACTCACCTGTACGATAAACGCGGTCATCGTCATGACTGGAACTGTGGGATTGAAGCCCAGACGCGGGTTTTGTCCGGCAGCCAGTGTCACGATCATCGTTTCCCCGATCGCTCGCGAAATCGCCAAAATCAACGACGACACGATCCCCGACAACGCAGCCGGTAAAACCACTGAAATAATGGTTTCCCGCTTCGTCGCGCCCAAGGCGTAAGCCCCATCGCGCAAGCTGCGAGGTACCGCGAAAATCGCGTCTTCGCTCAACGACGCCACCATCGGCGTAATCATAATTCCGAGGACGATTCCGGCACTGAGGGCGTTGAACCCTTGTACCGGGATAAAGTTTTGCAACAGCGGCGTCACGAACAACAGGGCAAAATACCCGTACACCACTGTCGGCACCCCTGCCAAAATCTCTAGGATGGGCTTGAGGATGCTGCGCGTGCGGAGTGTCGCGTATTCACTCAAACAAATGGCCGAGAGCAACCCCAGCGGTAACGCCACGAGAACCGCGATGCCCGACGTCATGACCGTAGCGCTGATCAACACGAAAATTCCAAACTGGGCGCTACTAAACAGCGGCGTCCATTTAGTGTCCGTGAGGAAATGCTTTAGAGAGTAGAGAAAGGTTTGAACTTCGCCCCAGAAGCCTTCAACGGGACGGCCGAGTTGTTCGGCCAGCTTTTCGTGAAAAAAGTCGTCGAGGAAAAATTCAAAGGTCTCGAAAATCAGAGTAAACACGATTCCGATCGTCGTGGCCACCGACACGAACGCAAACGCCCCGAACAGCACTTTCACCGACGTTTCGATACGGCGGTTCAGGACTCGGTTCGGCTTCCAGAGATCGGTATTGGTAGAAGGTAAATCGACCGTCATGGTAAAACTCGAACTGTAAAGCAATAGGGAATAGAGTGTAGGGGAAAAGATTCCCCTACAGAGAACGGCAAAAGGATAATTCCTGGCAGCTCTACAGCTTGTCGGACAGCTTCACGCCCAGAGAAGATCCCCCTTCAAACATCGTTCCGATTACTTGGTTGTCCAGGCGATCGCTAGCTTTCGTCAAGAGTTCGTCTTTCAGCGGCACGTAGCCCACTTCAGACACCAAGTCTTGATTCTCTTGGGCCAAGTGGTACTGAGCAAACGCAGCCACCGCCGGTTTGTTTTCTAAAGACTCCGTTTTCACGTAGAAGAAAATCGGACGAGCCAGGGGGTTATAGCTACCGTCGGCGATTACTTCTTCGCTGGGAACGACACATTCGCCGTTGGCGTTCTCGATGGGAACGATTTTGAGGGAGTCTTTGTTTTCTTCGTAGTAGGCGAACCCAAAGAAGCCCAAACCGCCGTCGTCGGTCGAAACCCCTTGAACGATGACGTTGTCGTCTTCGCTGGCGGTATAGTCGCCTCGGCTTTCACCTTCTTCGCCCACGGTGGCATCGGTGAAGTAATCGTACGTTCCCGAATCGGTTCCCGGCCCGTACAGGTTCAAGGGTTTATCGGGGAAGGTATCGCGGATTTGGTTCCAGTTGGTAATCGTCCCTTCCGCATCGGGTTCCCACATTGCGCCGAGTTCGTCGGGGGTCAAGCATTCAACCCAGTCGTTGTCGGGGTGAACCACCACAGAAATGCCGTCGAAGGCTACAGGAAGCTCGACGTACTCGATACCCGCTTCTTCGCACAGCTCCATTTCGGATTCTTTAATCGGACGAGAAGCGTTGGAGATGTCGGTTTCGCCCGCGCAGAATTTTTTGAAGCCGCCGCCAGAACCCGAAACCCCTACCGTGACGCGTACGTCCGGGTTTTCGTTCATGAATTCTTCGGCCATGGCCTCGGAGATGGGGAAGACGGTGCTAGACCCATCGACGAGAACGTCGCCGCTGAGACCCGAGCCACCGTCGGCTGCGGCGGTATCGTCCGTCGTAGTTGTCGTGTTGGTGTCACCTCCACTACAGGCGGCGAGGGTCACAGCGAGAACCCCAACGAGTAGCGACAGAGATTTGGGTTTGAGGTTGAAATTGAAAGCCATAGGATTCTCTCTCGGTTTGAAGTGTGTCGGTCTCAATTTAGAAATTATGAATGCTCGGAGCGAATGGATGCGAATCGCGCACCTGTGATGCGGGAACTCGGCACATAACCAATCTTCTATTTTTTGTCGATCGTAAAAGTTAAATGTAAGTTAAGCTTGGGTTAAGAAACAATAGAAAATTTACGGAAAGACTGCGATCGATCGCTCGATCGCCTTGGGGTTTGGTTTCCTCGTATTGAAATTTTAGGGGAGTCAAGGTCTCGAGCGCCAACCGACCTAGGGAGCGATCGCGTCTGGGTCAATACGAGAAAACGAGAGAGATTCGGTAGTCTCTGTTTGGGTTTTGCTCGATCGCGGTATTTTGATAACAGCCAATCCTATCAAATTTATTTGTTGAATATTTTAAGGAATTATTAATTTTTTCACGAGAACGATTCTAATTTTAAGGAAATCGAAGTGCGATCGTCGGTTCGCAACCGATCCAAAAGATGGGAATGTCTCGAAAAATTTCGCAAAATTTGTAGGCGATCGCACGAACGATTGACAATTTACAAAAAGTATGTAGATCTTCCGTAAAGCGAACGAATAGAGCCGACAAAAGAGCATCGTACCGTCGCTCGAAGCGCTGCCAAACAGTCCGATCGGGGGTCTTCGAGCGATCGCTTCCCCTCCTCAACGACGTTGAGACCCCGCCGACAAATAATCGCGAGCGCTTTGATGGCGAGGTCGCGTAAAAATCTCTAAAGTCGGGGCGTACTCGACCAAAGTTCCCACCCGACGCACCGACGGAACGGAGACGGCCTCGGGCGATCGCGCCCAAGGAAACCAACGGCGTCGAGGGCGATCGCGCTCCCTCTGCCAGCGATTTTCCACATTAAAAAACGCGATCCAATCCGTCACTCGCGCCGCCTGCTTCAAATTGTGAGTCACAATGACGATCGTGTAGCGCTCCTTCATCTGACAGAGCAAATCGTCGATCCGATTCGACGAAATCGGATCGAGCGAAGCACAGGGTTCGTCCATCAAAATCACCTCGGGATCGAGGGCGATCGCTCGAGCGATACACAACCGCTGCTGTTGTCCTCCGGAGAGTTCCCAAGCATTTTTCTTCAAATCCTGCTTGACCTCCTCCCACAGTCCCACCTGTCGCAAAGACGTTTCCACCCGCTCGTCGAGATTGCCGCGATAGCCGTTCGCCCGTAGAGGAACCGCAATGTTATCGTAAATCGACTTAGCAAACGGATTCGGTCGTTGAAACACCATACCGATCCGTCGTCGTACCTCCACCGGATGCAGCGAACCGAGATCGCGATCGCCGAGCCACACGCGCCCCGTCACCGTCGTTCCGTCAATTTCCTCATTGAGTCGGTTCAAGCAGCGTAAAAACGTACTTTTCCCGCATCCCGACGGACCGATCGCCCCCGTCACCTGATGGCGGTACACCGTCAAATTCACATCGGTTAAAGCGGGAACCCCCCGATACAACACCGAGAGATTTTCCACCCGCAACAGGGGATCGAGTCCGTTCGCAGCAGACTGACGCAACTGTCGTAATTCCATCGCAATTTATCCTTTTTTCTAACTTCGCGAGCGTTCCCGCAACAGCGAGGCGATCGCATTGACCGTTAAAACCATGCCCCCCAACACCAAAATCGCAGCCGCCGCCACCTCCTGAAAATCCGCCTGCGGCCGCGACAGCCAATAAAAAATCTGAGTCGTCAGCGTCGTAAAACTCCCCTGCAATCCCTCCCAAGACCATCCTGGAACAAAGGACACGTACGCCACCGCCCCGATCGCGATTAACGGAACCGTTTCCCCGATCGCCCGCGACAGCGACAGTAAAATCCCCGTTAAAATCCCCGGAAACGCCGCCGGAAGCACCACGTAACGCAGGGCTTGCCAGCGAGTCATGCCCACCGCAAACGCCGCTTGACGTTGGGGTTTCGGCACCGATCGCAGTGCCGTGCGCGTCGCGATGGCCAGCAACGGTAACACGATAACCGCCAACACCAACGCCGCCGAAATCAAACTGCGCCCTCCCGTCACCGCTTGCCAAGATCGAGCGAACAGCGCCAACCCCAACAACCCGTATAAAATCGACGGTACGGCGGCCAAATTCGCCAGCACCGTTTCCAACGCGCGACTGAACGCATTTCGCGGCAAATACTCCTCCAAATAAATCGCCGCCCCCACTCCAATGGGAAACGCCAAGGCAGCCGTGAGAACCATCAACCACAGCGTCCCTGCCAACGCCGCGTAAATTCCCGAACTCTCCGCATTGCGCGAGGGAAAACTCGTCAAAAACGCCCAATCCAGACGAGACAGTCCCGTCCGCAGTCGCACGGCCAACAGTCCGAACACGACGAATCCGAGTAGCGAGGCCAGACATCCCAACCCCGCCAACCCGCGATCGGCAAGACTGCGACGACCGAACGCGATCTGAAACCCTGCCGCATCCCGACTTTCGAGGGTTCTCGAGGAGTTCCCCGTCAGCCTGCGTCTTTCCCCGGACTCGAACGCCTTCGCCGCCTCCGTTCCCACGATGCGAGCGTCGGCGGTGGGAATTTCCCATCCTGCCATTTTCCGCCCGTAGTCACTCACGAGCCACTGCCCCAAGGCGTTCATCGACAGCGTGACCAAAAACAGGACTAGCCCGACCGTAAAAATCGCGTGAAACAGCAGCGACTGCGTGGGAACGTCCCCGAGGCTGACCTGTAGCACGTAGGCCGTCATCGTTTCGATGGGAACCAACGGGTTTAAGGTGAGTTTGGGGACTTGTCCGGCGGCGATCGCCGCGATAGTCGTTTCGCTAAAGGCTCGAGACGCCGCCAGAGTCAGCGCAGCGACGATACCGGGAAAGGCGACCGGAAGCACGATTTTTCGCGCGGTTTCCCACTTCGTCAACCCCAGCGCATAACCGCCTTCTCGCAGGGGAGCGGGAACGCTGCGGATGGCCTCTTCGCTCATCGAGGAAATCGTCGGAACGATGAGAATCCCCGTCGCGATCCCCGCACTGAGGGCGTTAAACCCGCTCAAGTCATCGATCCAGCGATGGAGCGTCGGCGTGAGAAAAAACAGGGCAACATAGCCGTAAACGATCGTGGGAACGGCCGCGAGACTTTCGAGGGTGGGTTTGACGATCTGGCGCACCGACGACGGTGCGTATTCGCTGAGGTAGACGGCCGCGAGAAGCCCCACGGGAACGGCGACGGTCATGGCGATCGCCGTCACGAGGAACGTTCCGCTGGCAATGACGACAATGCCAAATTTACGACTGGCAAATTGCGGCGTCCACTGGGTATCGGTCAAGAAGTTCCACAGAGACACCTCTTGAAAAAACAACACCGATTCGCGGATAAAGATCGCCACGGTCGCCACCAGAATGCCGACGGGAACGATCGCCGCCAGTGCGAGCAGCGTTTGCCAAAACCGTTCTCTCCAAACGGCGACTGTTAACGTTTGCGTTTCAAAGCGATCGGACGGTTCGTCCGGGGGCGAGATCGGCCAGTTCATTACTATAGAGGGATCGCCCTCGAACGGGGCGGGCAACATCGAAGGCAACTCAAATCGACCCACGCGATCGACTCGCTCGGACAGACTCGTTCGGTGTGGCAGAAAACGCCCGTTACCGAAGGCGGTAGAGTTATCCAGCTTTTTCTACGATCCCAAAAAAAACTGCGCCTGACGTTAAGCTCTGCTTAAGAGCCTGTCGCGATCGCACAGTCTTCAAACAAACTTTAATCGCGTTCGCAAAATTTCCGCTGTCGGTCGGACTCTGGAAACTGCCAGGAATAAGCAAAATGACTGATGGCGTCGATCTCGGGCATCGCTTGTCGGATCGCGTACATTTGCGCTTCTAACGAGGGACGGTTCTGCATCGGTTCCCCCCAAACTCCCGCCAACGCCGGAACGACGGTCGTGTCTTCAGAGGCGAACGCCTCGACGCGCTGTAACTGTTCGACAATACAACTGGCGTCGCCGCAAACGCCGTAGAGCATGGGATGCCATTCCATCGAGCTGGGAAAGCGATCCCACGGTTGCAGGCGAGAGTCGAACCCTTCTCCGACGGGTCGGTTGCCATCGGGGAAAAAGACCGCTCCGGCCGGTAAGCTTTGAGTGCGGACGGGTTCGACCGCCAGATCGAGGAAATCGAGGATGCCCTGGACGGCGTGAGCGACGCTGAGATGCCACAGGCGCGTTTGCACCGAGCCGCGTTGCGATCGCACTTCTTGCCAGCGGGGTTCGCCTTCGTTGGGAAAGCGAGCGTTCGCCGCAGCCAGGTCGTCGTCCGTAACGTAGCCGCGATCGAGATAGCGTTCGAGGAGTACCCGAGCTTTGTCGTTGAGCGCCCGTTGCATGAGTGCCGATCGCGAGGCTTCGCCGTAAATCCACAAATCCCGAACTTTCGTCGCTACCGATTCCGAACCGGGCAAGCGAGGATAGCGCACGTAATCGAACAGAACGCCGTCTGGCTGGCGCTGCAAGACCGAGTAAACCAACCATTGGTAATCCCGTCGCGCTTGTGGGCTGTAGGGGTCGATAAAGGCTTGCGAGGCGTAGCTGTGCAGCAAGCTGTTGTTGTTGGAGTCGTCGGCCCGTCGGTGGTTGAGGGTGGTGACGTTATCGCCGTTTCGGGCTAGGGCATCGGTGCGATCGCTCAACTGTCCGTAAGCGTAGCCGAAATTCATGGTAAACAGCCACGCGTAGACTTTGAGTCCCCGTTCTCGTCCTTTAGCGATGGCCTCGGCCAGTAAATCTACGTTCTCGAACTCCGACGATCGCATCACCGACTGCCAGGGGGTGGGGTTGTCGTCGGTCGGAAGTAGCACTTGGCCGTCGTAGAAAACCTCGATGTATACCTCGTTATAGCCGCGATTGACGATGCGATCGAACACCTCTTCTAACTGTCCTGCTTCGGCGTCGCAGGGGTACAGTCGCAGCCACAGGGCTTGTCGTTGCGGCCAGAACTGTTGGCGACACTGTTGTAGAGCGCTGCGGTGTCGCGCTACGAGGATTTGATATCGCGCTCGAGCGTCGGCGTCGCCGTTGAGGGCAGCTTGACGGAGCGTTTCCTTTTCGACGACAGCTTGAGGGGGCAAGCGGCAGGGTTGCGCGGGATCGGCCTGGGCGAGAGCGGGGGAACTGCTCGCGATCGACGTGGTGGCGAGCGTCGCGACGAGGCTTTGAGACAAGCGGCGTCCGAGATCGGTAACGGTAGCGAGCAGCGAAAACATCTGAGACGACATAACCCAGCGAGACGACAAATACTTCTTCTATTTCCAGCGATCGCCGCGCGAATCCGCATCCCACACCTGTCTAGTTCCGTTATAGCCTGTTTTCACCTCAAGCAGCTCGAGACAGATTGCGCCGGGCGATCGCGTCTCGAGCGCCCGGCGTGTTGTAAAGATAAACTGCTATAGTGGCGCGATCGCGTGGCTTTCCTATAGGGAGGCCAGCGGTGAAAAGGGGGTTTTCCACTAGCATTCGGAGACGCGATCGCCTTAGAAATTTGTGGCTAAGCTCCCCGTTTGAGAGCCGCTTCGACTTGACGAAATTCTTGTTCTAACCGTTGTTTGAGTTTGGACGACAGCGGACGGTTTCCGTAAGATCGGTAATGTCCGGCCAGGGCGTCGAGCGCCGTTCGCATGGTTGTAAACGAGGGTAAACTCGAAACCGAGGGATCTCGGCGATAGAGAGAGAAGAAATCGTCGATATTTTGACGGGCTTCTGCTTGCGCTTCCATTTTTTCAGGCGTTCCTTCGGGCAGCTCGATAGCAGTTCTCAGGCTGTTGACGAGCGCCAGGGTATCCTCGCTATAGTTTCCCGAAAGGTTCGCACCGGGAGAACATCCCACCAACCCGACGACTACAACGAGCAAGAGAGCGAACAGACGCGATAACAATCGATTCATAAAGTTTTGTAGAAATAACGACACAGATGGGAAAGTATGTCGATCCTACCCTGAAAAGGAAAATCGCGATCCCTGCCCGAACGCCAAGCGTTTCTCGTTCCACCGGTCGATCGAAAGCGACTTCCGGCATAGTATGGTTTTGAAGATCCAGTTCGTATCCCGTCGAGATCGAGTGGCCGATCGCCCCGTCCGTCTGGGAATTTCAACGAGAAACCGTTCTAGAAAAACGATGCAAGAGACTGTTTTTAGCGTACTGTCCGTCACTGCCGTTGCCTTGTTAGTCGCCGTTACCGGCGGTATCGGCTATTTAACCTTTGCCGAATGGCGCGATCGACGGCGTCAAGAACGGGAAAAACGCGAACAACGCTAGAGATTTCGAGAGACTGTCGTTTTATGATATGATGGGCATTTGCAATAGTTACAGTCGATAAGCCGATTATGTCCCTCACCCAAGAACACAAACAAGAGATCTTGGCGAACTATCAACAGCACGAAACCGATACCGGATCGGCAGAAGTGCAAGTGGCCATGTTGACGGAACGCATCAACCGTCTGAGCCAACACCTACGCAGCAACAAAAAAGATTACTCGTCTCAAAGAGGTCTGATGAAAATGATCGGGCAGCGAAAAAGCCTGCTCGGATACATTCGCAAAAAAGACGAACAACACTATCGCAACTTGATCGGCCGTCTCGGCATTCGCGGTTAATCCCCCCCTTAAAATTTATGGCTTCCGACCCCCAACGCAATCGCCTCCCCTTCGAGCCGGGAAAAAAGCGAAAAGCGAAAGCCAAAAAAGCCTCGTCCAAATCCGAACGCGAGTCGTCCCCGCGACCCGCTAAGTCCGATCCCGCGCGATCGCCATCTGAGTCTTCGGCTCCAACCTCTTCTCAGGCTGACGTGCGATCGTCTGCAAAGCAGGCGGGAATTCCCGATGCGGTCGGACGGCGAATGCTCGCTCGGGTCGGATTGTTCAGTGGCACGCCGACGCTTTTGGGCGTGTTCAGTTTGGTGGGGAGTTACTTCGTTGTCTCTCGCGAGTGGTTTCCACTGCCCAACGTCGCGGTGTTGCTGGTGAGTATGGGCTGTTTCGGCTTGGGCGTTCTCGGCGTGAGTTACGGCGTTCTCTCCGCCTCTTGGGACGAAGACGACGAAGGGACGAAGCTGGGCATCCAAGAGTTTCAAACCAACTTCAGACGGCTTCGCGAGGCGTGGCGTTCGGCCAGATCGAAAAATTAAAGGAGCGGTCTCGAAACCTCACGCGACCCGATCGGAGTTTTCGGATTCGGCGATCGCCTCCATCTTTTCAAAACCCCTGGAATCTCTGAGATTTCGGGGGCTTGTCGTTTCAAATGCAGCCTGTTTCGCCCGATCCCCTCCATCAAAAAAGAGACGCGCTTGGCACGTCTCTCGAAAATCTGATTTCAGGGATTTGATTTCAGCGAAAGGAAGTTAAAAGCGCGTCGCATGAAGAATTACATCGCACCGCGATCGCTCGACATTCCCGGCGGCATCGAACTGGTAATACCGCTACTCGAGGTTTCTTTGAGGAATCCGCTATAAGCTTCCATCCCGTGTTCGCCGATATCGAGACCGTTGAATTCTTCCTCTTCTCCGACGCGAATTCCACCGACGACGGCCGAAATGGCGTACCAGAAGATGAAGCTCACTAACACCGTAAATCCACCGATGGTGAGGATACCGATCGCTTGGGCGATAATGTTGCCCGTGCCGAAGATACCGACAGCGAGGGTTCCCCAGGCTCCGTTAACCAGGTGAACGGAAATCGCACCGACCGGATCGTCGATTTTCACGACGCTATCGAAGAAGGAAACAGAGAAAACGACGAGAATACCGGCGATCGCACCCGTCAACGCCGCCCCCCAGTAGGGCATATCGTTACAGCCTGCGGTAATCGCCACCAGACCTGCCAGAATGCCGTTGATGGTCATCGTCAAGTCGGGTTTACCGTCTTTAATCCAAGAGGTTAACGTTCCCGTCACGCCACCGGCTGCGGCGGCCAAGTTGGTGGTCACCGCAATGTACGCGATGTTCGTCGTCGCGGCGAGTTCGGAACCGGGGTTGAATCCAAACCAGCCGATCCACAGGATCAAGCATCCAAGAGTCGCCAAACTCAGGTTGTGACCGGGCATCGCACGAGGTTGTCCGTCTTCGTATTTGCCCAGACGGGGACCGAGAATAGCAGCCCCGACGAGAGCCGCCCAACCGCCGACGGAGTGAACCACCGTCGAACCGGCGAAGTCAGCAAAAGACCAAGCCCCATCTGGCCCGAAGGACGACAGCATTCCACCTCCCCAAACCCAGTGGCCGGAAATCGGATAAGAAATCCCCGTCAACAGGAGGCTGAAGATCAAGAACGCATCGTATTTAATTCGTTCGGCAACTGCTCCAGAAACGATGGTGGCGGCGGTAGCCGCAAACGCCACTTGGAACAGGAAGGAGACGGAAATCGGCAATCCTGCCGGGAAAGGATCGAGTCCGTACGTTGCCGGATCGCCGCTGCTGAGAAAGAAACCGCCCAATCCGATGAAAGGACCGCCGCCGGAACCGTACATAAAGGAAAAACCGAACGCCCAGTACGCGACTGTTGCCAAGGCGAAGACGATGAGGTTTTTAGACAGAATGTTAACGGCGTTTTTCTGACGACAGAGTCCACTCTCGAGCATTCCGAACCCGGCGTTCATGAATATGACGAGGACGGACGCGACGAGAATCCAGACGGTGTTTAAAACCCCTTGTACGTAATCTGCATCTAGCGTTTCCGGTATTTCGATCGCTTGGGGATCGGCGGCCGTTGCTGCCAAATCCGATACAGCGACGATGAGAGCCACCAGGGGAATACAAGCGAGCCAGTAAATGGGAATTCGCTTGAAAGGCGTGAGTAATTTGCTAAACAGGGAGTTGCGCTTGAGTCCGCGACTCGATCGAGATTTAGCTCGATTGCGTTTTCTTAGCGTAAGCTCAGAGGTCATTGTTAGACTGTGAATGTGGTATGCGGGCGATCGGCGTTTGCCGATCGAAGACCGAACGGTTCGCTCGGGTCAAACCGTTGCAAACGGCTCGGCTCGAGATAACAACACCTCGGGGAACGCGGGCGCGAAATCCCAGTCTGTCTAACACTGCTATAGCCGCGACGCTCCCAGAGGAACTACCCTTGAGGTGTATGCCAACGAGTCACATTGATTCCACCAATTCTCATTGGGTTTGTTCTGTATAGTAAATTACAATTTGCTCCCGAACACCTGCGAATATCCCTAAATATCGAAAGATTTCACTCTCTGAGGGTGAGTTTTTTCAATTCTATTCATCGCTACATTTTTTTCAAGTACTCTTTATACCCTAGGTCGTCGAGTCGCGCTTGTTTGTCGAGAACGGTGTCGCCGAGGTGGGTGCGATAGGCTTGCACCCGGTCGAGCAGGCCGGGATCGTGCGTTGCGAGAATTTGCACGGCTAACAGTCCGGCATTTTGGGCGTTGCCGATCGCCACAGTCGCGACGGGAATGCCTCGGGGCATCTGCACGATCGAATACAGGGAATCTAACCCCCCCAGATGTCGCGTCGCGACGGGAACCCCGACGACGGGTAACGGAGTCAGAGACGCCACCATCCCCGGTAAGTGTGCCGCTCCTCCCGCGCCAGCAATCAAGACTTTGAGACCCCGTTTGTGGGCGGTTTGGGCATAGTTCACCATGCGTTCGGGGGTGCGGTGAGCCGAGACGATCGCCACTTCGCAGGCGACGTCGAACTGTTGGCAAATGTCGATGGCCGCTTTCATCGTCGGTAAGTCGGAATCGCTGCCCATGATGATGCCGATGCGGGCTTGTTTGTCGCTCGTCATTTGTGGTTGAATCGTCGGTAAATTTGCCAGTCAAATCTTAAGGCGTTCTCGAACAAACGCCAACGCTATGGTTTCCTCCTTGACCCACGCCCGAATTGTCGGATACGACGGTTTACAGTCGATCTCGCTCGAAAACGACGTCGTAACGGCGGTTCGTTCCCAAACGCCATCCGAAACCTCTCCCGAGGCGATCGATCTCGGTGGAGATTGGATTTCCCTCGGCGGTGTAGACCTCCAAATCAACGGAGCGTTAGGGCTGGCGTTTCCAGAAGTGCGACCCGATCGCGCGGCAGTTTTGGACAAAATCGGACGGTTTTTGTGGCAGGCGGGGATCGATGGATATTTGCCGACGTTGGTGACGACCTCCCTCGAGAACATCGCGCGATCGCTCTCGGTTTTGTCGGAGGTCATGGCGTCTCTGTCGTCGAACGCTCGAACTGCCCGCATCCTGGGAGTTCATTTGGAAGGGCCGTTTCTCAACCGAGAAAAACGAGGGGCGCATCCAGAGGCGTTTTTGCAACCGCTGACCGTGGAGAACGTCGAGCGGGTGTTAGGGGATTTTGACGAGATCGTGAGAATCGTCACTCTTGCCCCGGAACTCGACGACAGTGGCAAAGCGATCGCCTTCTTGCGCGATCGCGGCATTGTCGTCAGTCTCGGACATTCTCTCGCGACGGCAGCCCAAGCGAACCGAGCTTTCGATGCTGGGGCAACGATGGTGACGCACGCGTTTAATGCGATGCCGGGGTTGCATCACCGGGAACCGGGGTTACTGGGGGCGGCGATCGTGCGTTCTGGGGTGCGTTGTGGCTTCATTGCTGACGGGCAGCACGTTTGCCCGACGATGTTGCGGGTGTTGTCGAACGCCGCCCAGTACGATCGCGGGACGTTTCTCGTCAGCGATGCCCTGGCACCGTTAGGGTTGCCCGACGGCAGATATCCGTGGGATACGCGGGAAATTGAGGTGAGGGACGGGACGGCTCGACTTCCGAACGGAACGCTGGCGGGAACGACGCGATCGCTCCTCGACGGGGCGCAAAATTTACTCGATTGGGGCATTTGCGACATCCAACAGGCGATCGCCCTAGCCACGACATCGCCGCGACAGGCGATCGGTCTTCCCGTCAGTCTCGTCGGTCGTTCCGTACAGCAGTTACTGCGTTGGCAGTTCCGAAACGGACGCTGGACGTGGCAGCGGCTCGTCCAATGTTTTTAGTCCTCGTCTGATTCGGTTTCTACTTCGTCGTCACCGTCCGATTCATCAATTTCTTCAGGTTCTGTCTCGGTTGCGGTAGTTTTTGTTGCGATAACATTTAAACTAATTAAAGTGTCGAGAAGTCGCAAGCTACTGCAATCTTTAAACAGGTTAAATTCCATCACCTGTTCGTATTCTTCAAATCCAACTTCTTCGAGATACATTCCCAAAAGTTCAAAATCAAAGCCGACCTTATGCACGTCGAATTCATTGGTTTGACCGCCGAACATGATTCTCATGAGCTGCAATCGTTCGATAGGTATAAGATTGGGATTAAGATACAGCCAACATAACGTATGTAAATCGGGAACGCTGATAAACAGTTTTCCACCAACTTTTAAAACGCGATGCCACTCATCTAAGGTACAAATGAGTTCGTTGTTTAAGCTATGGTGAAAGTGTTCGAGAACGTGACTGGCATAGATGGCATCAACTGAGTTACTCTCAAATTGACTTAAATTGGCAGCATCTGCCAAAATATCAACTTCAGGGCGATCTTCGATATCGAGGATTTTCCATCCTTCACGGACTTCTTTTCCTCCAATATGTAGTTTTAGACTCATAGGAATCGATCTTTTTTAGGCTTGATAGGTCGTGCGATCGTGTTCGCGAAACCTTAAACTTATTATATTTTCATCAGGCTTGCAATTTCGCTTTATACGAACTTAGATAACAATATTTAATTTTTGGAACTTGATATCAAGGGTGTATCTCAACTTTTGCAAAAATATGAGTTTGAGGTAGGTTGGTTGGAGCGATAGCGAAACCCAACGACAGCTCAATTCAGTGCAGAGACTCCGATCTGATAAATTTACATTTTTGAGATGCACCCAAAATTATAGTAGTCAAGGTGAAATAGAAATCAATAGTAAAACTATAGCAGTCCTAAATGATTTGCGTCAAAATTCCATTTCGGTAAATGGTGATATAAGGAATTGGAATTGGGTGCATCTCAGTTTTGCAAAAACATGAAAATTGGAGGCTGAAATCCTTATTCTCTCGTATAGATTTACATTTTTGAGATGCACCCTTGGAATTTGTCCAGACTAGAGAAATATCTGGAAGTTCGTGCCAGATAGCAACTCATGCGGTAGACAAGACTTACATTGGAAACTGATTTTTCCAAGTCGCTATTATACCCGAAGGATCGATCGCACTTTCAATATATCTTCGTACGATCGCCCTCAACCCTAGACAACCTTTAACCGAACGAGATCGGCTCGAGTTTTGCGAGCGATCGTCTCATCGATCCAATACAATTTTAATAGAGATTGCTCTGGGAATTTTGGCGATTTTCACCTTACCCAAAACTCAATCTGCAATTAAAATTTCTCCATCCCAAATTTTCTCTTGAATTTCGCGAAAAATGGCACATTCCTCTACCGACACTTTGCCATCGGCATAAATTGCCGCAATGAGTGCATCTCGTTCTTCTCGCGAGACGACACCGTCCTCAAGAACACGTTTGGCTTGTTCGGCAAGTGCGGAAAGGTCGCGTTCTTCTTGAGGAGAAAGATTCTGTTGGCGACTGCTATAAATTTCCATAGGAAAACCTAGTAAGTTTCACCTCTTTTAAGCTGGCGCTACTCTCTATTTTTGTCAACCAAATCAAAAAAAAGTTTACACGATTGCGGGGATCGCCCAATCTGTCGATAGACCCTTCGTTACAGTTTGTTTAAGAGCTATGTAAAATTAATGAAAACGAGATACTCTAAAGACAAGTTTATTGGAATGCCCATCAGCCGATCTCGAATTTAGTATAGATCTTATCTAAATTGTTAAAATAGAGTCCCGATCGCGCTATTTTTTGAACTTTTGTAAACTGACGAGCGATCGAGAATTCGACGCCTCTAAAGTGGATCTCGAAAACGTTCGAGATCGATCTGAACTCTGTTGTCCGTTTATCTTGGCAGGCTCGACGTCGATGAACAACCCAAAAGAAACCCTTCCCCCTGCGATCGAAGACGATCCGGTGTTGCTCGATCCCACAGACACCGATCGCCCCGAAGAACCCCCTTATCTATACCGACCGACCTTGACGGGAAACACAACGGAGAACGACGACGAACCCGTGTTTCCCCGCCTCGAAGACGGACAACCGTTAGACGAGGTTCTCGACGGTGAAGGAGAACATCTTCCCAGCGCCCTGAAACAGTCTTCTGACGCCGAGGACAGCGTGGCGCTAGAATCCGCCATCGAAGACGAAGCAGCGGTGTTGATGTCAGGACGGACAGAGGAGTTGGCAGAGGTCGCATCAGTAGACGACGACGCGCCGGAAACGCTACATCCGATTTTGTAGAGCTTCGGTCTCCCATCAACGCCACAGACCGGATGCGTCGTCACGAGCGCGGTGTCGTTTCTTCCGTATCTAAGGCATCACCATCGGAATCAAGCCGTTTTCAGGAATATAGTCTCGATACTGCTCGTCTTCAGCGAGAACCGCTACCAGGTGAAGGTTCCAATCCGGTTCGGTGGGTAAGTCCACCCAAGGAACGGCGATTTCCAAACATTTGTCCATCGCCACTTTGACGCGGCTTTTGCTCGTGCGCCAGCGATCGCGTTCGATCGCCTGATTCATTTGGTAGGACTGACTGATTAAATTGACTTCCAAATGGGTGGCGAAGCGATAGTTCAGCGGTGGAGCGTCCGGTAACTCTTGCAATGGCGCGGGACTCGTATACATGGGGCGCTGGGGATAGTACCACAGCAGATGTAGCTCAGAAGGACAATCTTTCCCCGGTTCGATTCCCGTTTTGAAGTCCAGGCGCATATAGAAGTTCAAGTGGTCTAAACCGTACCACAACCGCTGTACGGGGCTGCTGCGGTGCATGGTTCCTCGAGATCCCCCCACGTCGATCCGTCCGGCGCGATCCCAATCCTGCTCGTCTCCCACGCCATCGATGACGGGATGGATGAAACTTTGCGGGCGCATATCGCCTTTTTTCTCGTGGGCTTCGAGGGGATAGCGCACCTCTTCAGGGATCGGTTCGTTGAGGGCGTGATAGAGGGCGCTGAGGTGTTCGCGGAACAGGCGATCGAAAATCGCGTCTTGCTCGGAGGAATGACCTTCGCCAAACCACCAGAACCAGTCAGACCCTTCGGCGGCGTAGAGGGCTTCCCAAGCTTCCGGATTGTTTTCCTCGGTGGCTTCGGGATGGTTCGCTAGGGTCTGACGCGCTCGCGTCAACATATCCCAGGCTTTGTTCTTCACGGGATCGCCGATCCAAGTGGTAAAGCTTCCATCTACCCAAGAGCCGCTGTGCAGGCGATCGCTCGGAAGCATTTCCGTCGGGGGGAAGCGATCGATAAATTCTGATACCGTCACCAGTTGAATCCCGTGATGGTGGCTGAGGATGTGGTAGAGAGACTCGAGGAAGGGTTTCCCGTCCTGCTTGTAAAACTCCCAGCAATTTTCGCCGTCGAGGGCGATCGTCACGAGCCAGGGACGTTCTAAAGCGTCACCGTCTTGTTTGTGTTTGAGCGATCGCGCGATCGCCTCGAGGTGTCCGACTAAATCGGCGGCCGCTTCCTTCGGAGCCATCGAACCGTAAGTAAACCCGATCAGATCCGACAACCGGTGATCGCGGAACACGATCGCCAAATCTCCCGCATCGGTTTTCAGGCGATAGGGACGGTACAACAACTCTGGCTCGAACACGTTCCCCGTACTGTCGCGGTGGAAGAAGTGTTTTTTCGTCCACCCGAGAACGGCTTCGTCCGAACACAGCCAGTTAAACCCTTGCTTGGCCACGTCGGACAAAATCTCGGGACTCACCGATTGTTCGGACGGCCACAAGCCGCGAGGTTCCCGTCCGAAGCGATCGCAGTACAGTTTCCAGGCTTTATGTAAATGTCGCGGAATATCTTCTTTCCACAAAAAGCGGTTTTTGGGAAGTTCCATCTCGGGAACGGCGACCCGACCGGAATTCGTATCGGCCAGTAGCGGTAAAATCGGGTGCGTGTAGGGCGTAGTGGTAATTTCGAGCTGTCCCGCATCCTGCATCTTCCGGTGTTGCGGGACGATGCGCGAGATAATCTCTTTTTGCTTGGACAAGATGCGCTGGCGATCGCCGAGGGTGAAATCTCGTCCTTTTTTCAACCACCCCGCAATATCCGGGTCGTCCCAAAACAGCGGATCGATCCAAGCGAGATTGTGCCACGCCAGCAAGTCAGCATAATCCCGATTTTGCCAGTGTTCCAAACACCAGGTAATCCCTTTCTCGTGACGCTGTCCGAACAGTTCTCGATATCGAGGATGAGGGTCGATGAGCGTGTGGTGGTTCGCATCGAAAAACCGCTCGAGAATAAACTGTTTTCCTTTAACATCGAGCTGGTCGGTCGGCGTCAACAGCAGTTTGAGATAGGGATCGAGGGCTTTTCCCTCAGCGTAATCCTCCAGTTGCAAAATCAGCGACGGAACCAAGTTCACCGTCTGGTGCAGTTCGGGAAACTGTTCGAGAATCAGGACGAGGTCGAGGTAGTCTTTCGTTCCGTGAAGGCGAACCCAAGGAAGGCGATACTGTTCCGAATCTGCGGAACTGGCGGCTCGACTTTTGTAGAGAGGTTGGTGCTGGTGCCAGATAAACGCGACGTAGAGCGGATGTGACATAATCCCGATGAGTTGCTGCGAAGGATGGAACCCAAATTTATAGTACGTCGAGGGGATAGAGAGAACAAAGCCGAGGGTCAGACCCTCGACTTCGCTCGTGTTTGACTCAATGCATGGGGGGCGATCGCGTTTCGAGACGAACGCCGTTGACGCAACGAATTACATCACTTGTTCGACTTCGGCAATTTCGGGGATGTATTCCCGAAGGCGGCGTTCGATGCCCATTTTCAGCGTCATCGCCGAACTCGGACAAGACCCGCAAGCCCCTTGCAGGCGTAGTTTGACGATCGGGCCGTCGATATCCATCAGCTCGACGTTACCGCCGTCAGCCATCAGATAGGGGCGCAGTTCGTCTAATACTTTTTCCACGTTGTCTTTGGTGAGTACTAGCGTCTCCATAGCGATGCCTCAATAGGTGTGTCAGTCGGCTCGATCGAGAACCGTTCGCATTTTTCTCGATTGTACCGTTTTCGTCGATCGCCTGCGGCACGATCGCCCTCGAGCAAACCTGCTACGCTGAAGAGAGAAAACCACCCTGTCCAGATCGATGAGTCAAGAAGATACCCAGGCGATCGCCCGAGAGCTGAAACTCCACGCTGTCATTCTCGGCGGGTTCGTCGCCGTGATGTGGATCGAAGAACTCCTCGACCAGTTTCTCTTTGGCGGCCAGCTCAACACCCTCGGCATTTACCCCCGCGAACCGGAAACCTTGCGGGGAATTTTGTTCATGCCCTTTCTTCACGGAAATTTCGCCCACCTGCTATCGAATACGGTTCCTTTTCTCATATTGGGATGGTTGGTGATGGTTCGGGGAATTCGCGATTTTTTCCTCGTCACCGCCGCCGCCATGTTACTCGGAGGCTTGGGGGTGTGGTTGTTCGGCGCACCGGGACTCCACATCGGCGCTAGCGGTGTAGTATTTGGTTATTTGGGCTTTTTACTGTTGCGCGGCTTGTTCGAGCGCAGTTTTCAGGCGATCGCCCTTTCGCTGCTCGTGGGATTTTTCTACGGCGGTTTAGTCGGGGGAATTTTTCCAGGTCAACCGGGGATTTCCTGGGAAGGCCATCTTTTCGGTTTCCTCGGGGGAATTTTGGCGGCAAAGTACGTCTCTCGCAAGCCGTATCGAGAATAAAGTATGGGCAAGAAAAAACAGAAATTTCCCCATTTGTTGGGGTCGAAATGGACAGCCGTTCGGGAAACCTGGGGCTGGCGGCATTTTCAAGTCGTCAGTTGTAAAAACGAAGGCGATTTTGTCTTTGCAGAACTGATGGCCTCCTGCGACGCACAGGTACGATTTTGGGTGAACGCGAAAACCCTCAAAAATTCCAGCCAATGGCGTCCTGGCTGGAAATCGCTGCAAGAACAGGAAGAACTGGAAATTCCGCTCGATGTAGAGGTTTTAGAGGAATGGCGGTAGGGCGATCGAAATGTCGTTCGACTCGTCCTTTTTCTCGGTTCGATCGGGTGTATCTCAAAAATGTAAATCGATCGGAGGCAAACTTGAGTCCTCGATTTAGCTGCTGTTGGATTTCGACTTCGCTCGAGCCAACTTACCGGGTCTTCGGAGTTTGAGGTGATAAGCGGATTTTATGCCCGGTCAAAACCATCCCCTCACCCCCCCCCAACGCAGCGGGGGGCTAAGGGGGGGATGCGCCCCGGTTCAATTTCGTATTATTCATAACAAATTACACCGTAATCTCAGGAGACCCAACTTACCTCAGACTCATATTTTTACAAAAGTGAGATGTTCCCGTTAGGAATAATAGCGAACGCCCTCTACCTGAAAAACTTGCAACGTTTAAATAGCAGTCGTGCGATCGAACATTTTTTTATGTGAATTTGAGAGAGGAGCGATCGGTTTTGCGATCGCTTCCCCCACGTGAAATCCGTCACTCTAAGTTAGTTTTCTGTAGTTTGACTGGCAACCGTTTCAGCCAGTTCTTCGGAAGAATTACCGCGAACGGCACGGAACATTCCAAAGCGACAAAGTCCCACACCAAAGGCAAAACGCATCAACAGAAGCGTCGGAACTTCACGTACAGATTTAATAAAACCTGCCATACCAAATTTGAGCCATCCTTGCGGCCGCTCGATACCTTGCCAGATCGAATCGAGCCAAGACGGAAGCGTTTCTTGCGTCCAATCGTCTGTTGTAACCTTGCCGTCTACCAATCCAGTTTCTTCTAACAGTTCGGAAAACCCTTCAATACTGGAAAACTCGGGATGAGACCACTGATCGAGCAGTTGTCGCATGACAATTCGCTCCCAAACGTTAAGCGGTTGTTGGCGATCGTCCCGTTGGTTCCAATCCGCTACGACTAAAATTCCACCAGGTTTCAGTACCCGAATTAATTCTTTAGCAAAAGTAGCTTTGTCGGGCATATGAGGCCCCGCTTCGATCGACCATACCACATCAAAACTCGCATCGGGAAACGACAAGGACATGGCGTCGTCTACCTGAAACGTCGCATCGACATCTTCTGGCGTTAATTCTTGGGCGCGTTTGACCTGTTGGGGACTGATAGTCACTCCAGTCACTGAAAAACCGTACTCGCGGGCTAGAATACGACTGCTTCCCCCAATTCCGCATCCGACATCTAACACGGTCGTTCCTTGGGGTAAGTTTTCTAAACCGCCCCAACGCACCATTTCCCGAACGAAATCTGCTTTAGCCTCTAGAAAATCTTTTCGGTGCGGTGGCGAACCGTAATGACCGAGGTGAATGTGTTCGCCCCAGTAAAATTCTAAAATTCCATCTTCTGTCCATTCGTCATAGGAATTGGCAACAGAGTCTGAGGATTGGTAGCGGCGAGCAGTGGTAAGATAGAGAATTAGAGCGATCGCTAGAATTCCTAGCAAAATTCCTAAAACAAGCCAAACAAACTGCATGGTGATTCTATCCTGACAATATCGATAATTGAGAAGGTCGCACGAAAGCACTTCTTTTTCTAAATTGTATATTATTGTATCGTGTTAAAAAAATCTAGTTCTGAATCGAATGATGTTCGATCTCGAATGTTTTGTTTACTTTTAGATTTAAAAATAAAATTTTTTGCTGTTCGCATTTACAAATTTTTAATTTTATTTAAAAATTGCAATTTTAATAATTTTAATTTTTGTCATTTTAGTTTTTTTAAGAAATTAAAAAAGCATCGATCGCATAAAACGAGCTTCCGATCGACTTTTTTAAGGTCTCGATCGCGTCTTGACGCCAAGAAAAAACCCCTAGCCCACGAGGAGCTAGGGGCGATCGTCAGGGTGCATCTACCATTCCCAATTACATAACGAGGCGGGAGACATCCGGAGAATTTCAGCCAACCTTCAGCAACAAATCAGAGAAACCGTAGCAACCGAACGAGGGTCTAACGTCGAGCGAAACTGACCGCATCCGAATTAACGATAGGATGAGGATAGACCCTTTCTACCCATCCCGACGAACGCGAGATGCAAATTCTCCTTGTAGATGACGAAGTCGAGCTGACTGTTCCCCTAGCGCGAGCCCTCAAACGAGAAGGGTATACCGTCGATGTAGCGTATGACGGCGAGGGAGGTTTCAAACTCGTGCAAAGCCAGTCCTACGACTTGTTGGTTCTCGACTGGATGTTACCGAAACTCAGTGGTTTAGACTTGTGCCAGCGGTGTCGGGAGCGTGGAGATACGACTCCCGTGTTATTCCTCACCGCCAAGGATACTCTCGACGATCGCGTGTTGGGTCTCGATGCGGGTGCTGACGACTATCTCGTCAAACCCTTCGAGTTGCGAGAACTCCTAGCCCGAGTGCGAGCCTTATTGCGGCGTTCGTCCCGTTTCGAGACCCCCGAACCGCAGTCTGGACGATTGCGCGCAGAAGATCTCGAACTCGACTGCGACAACCAACTGGCGTATCGTAACGGGCGCACCATCGAACTCTCAGAAAAAGAAACGCGCCTGTTAGCTTATTTCATGCAACACCTCGGACAACTGCTCACCCACCAACAAATTCAACAGCATTTGTGGGGAACGGACGCTCGACCGAGCAGTAACGTATTAGCAGCCTCGATTCGTCTGTTACGTCGAAAGGTGTCTGTCTCGGGAGAGGCTCCCCTCGTGCATACCGTGTACGGAAAAGGCTATCGCTTTGGCAACGCGCCAGAGTAGTTGACAGTTGAGAGTCGATAATTCTGGCATCGTTACTTTGGAAGCCTTTTGGCCACCGACTTAATTGCGGGCAAATACGAGGCACTACCGCGACGGCCGAGATCTGTAACCGCAATTTTCCTGACAAGGACTCCGTGGGATACCCGGAAGCGAAATTGCGAAACTTGGCCGACAATTGAGGAGAGAACACCTCGCAACCCAGACCGCTCATGCCCAGACACGCCGAGCCACGCGAAGCTAGTCCCAAAACGGCCGACCCCCTGGCTTCGACTGAAACCTGGCTAAAAGCTATACTCGATCGCACCTTCGACGGTATTTTTGTCCTAGACGTGCGAGAGTCTGTGGCGGGAACGAATTACGTCCTCATCGAAGCGAATCCTGCCCTGAATCAAATGTTGCTGCTCGAGGAAGACGCCGTCGATCGCTCGATCGATATTTTTTTCCCCGAACCTGTGGCGACGGTCACGCAGGAACGATGCGATCGCTGTCGGGACAAACAACAAACTGTTTCCTACGAGGTAACGTGGCAACGGTACGGGCAACCTACCACGCTCCTCGTGTCCCTCTCCCCCATTTTCGACCGACACGGTTGCGTCGGACAAATCGTCGGTTTGTGTCACGATACCAGCGAGCGGCGACGGGTTCTCCAAGAAGCGCGACTGCTGCAAACCATTACCCTAGCGATGGTGGAATCGCGGGATTTCGCCGCCGCCTTGGGCGTCGCGTTACGGAAAATTTGTCAAGTCACCACCTGGGATTACGGTGAAGTCTGGCTTCCTACCCCCGACGGTCAGAGACTCGAAGGTCGTTCGGCGTGGTATAGCAACTCCAACCCCAACAGCGACAACTACCAACAAGACTGGCACTTTCGACAACTCGGACAAGGACTGACATTCCCCTCCGAAGCGCTATGGTACGGGCAAGTGTGGTCTGTCAACAATCCAGACAGTCGTACCGAGACCAGTCTCGATCCCGCTTTAGATCTGCTGCGTGTTGACAGTGCGATCGCCCACGGGTTTTCCGCCGGTTTAGCCATGCCGCTTCTAGTCAAAGGCGAAGTTCTCGGCGTGTTCGTCTTCTTCGTCCGCCAATCCCAGCAAGCCGATCCCCAAAAAATTTCTCTCGTCTCGGCGATTACCGTTCAACTGAGCGTCGTCCTCCATCACAAAAAATACCGAAATATCTTCGAGAACGCAGTTTCGGGCATTTACCAAAAAACGTTAGACGGCCGCTACACCATGGCCAATCCCATGCTGGCCAGTATTTTCGGCTATAGCGACGTCGATGAATTCGTCGAGGCAGCCAACCGACCCGACTTTAAACTATACGTCAACGACAGCGATCTCGAGACGTTTTTACAGCAAGTTCGCGATCGCCTAGAAGGAAGTAGTCTTGAAACTCAAATCTACCGGCGCGATGGTTCGACGATCTGGATTCGCGAAACGGCTCGCACCGTGGGGGACTGCCAAAAACGCCCGATCGCGATCGAAGGAACCGTTGAAGACATCACCGTCCGCAAACAAGCCGAACTCAAACTTCGTCAGCGAGATGCTTTGTTACAGGGAACCTCCCGCGCCCTGCAAACCCTGATCGCTCGAGGAAACCGCGCGAACGTTATTCCCGAAGCCCTCTCGATTATCGGCGAAACCACTGGCGTCGATCGCATTAGCGTTTACGAATACACCGATACTCAATTCACTCCCCCAACCGTCACCCTCCGTTACGAATGGCACAACGATAACCTAACCTCTCGTCACCCTCGTCTGTCTTCCCAAGACGGACGGGGTGACAACGGCGACTTTCCTCTGTTACCCGAGTACTACCAAGTTCTCGACAGCGGACAGCACGTCCATCGGACTCTCAACCAAACCCCCGAACCCGTGCGATCGAGCTTAGCCGCTGAAAACATCGCCGTATTCCTCCTCTTACCTATCGTTATCGAAGACGAACACTGGGGTTATTTGAGTTGGGAATGCGTTCGTTCCCAGTTGTTGGACTCCGACAGCGAAATTTCCATTCTCCAAGCGGTCGCCGCCAGTCTCGGGGGAACCATCCAACACCAACGCACCGCCGAAATCGTCCAGTACCGAGCCTTTCACGACCTGCTGACGGGATTGCCCAACCGCCTGTTGTTCGACGAACACCTCCACACCGCTCTGGCCCGGGCCAAACGCAACGGCGAAAAAGTGGCCGTGTGCTTTCTGGATCTCGATCAGTTCAAAATTATTAACGATACGCTGGGACACGCGATCGGCGACAAGCTGTTACAACAAACCAGTCAACGACTTCGCAGTTGTTTACGTCAGTTCGATGTGGTGGCTCGTTGGGGAGGCGACGAGTTTATTTTACTGTTGCCGCAAATTCGCCACATTCAAGACGCCGAAAAAATCGCCCATCGATTGCTGAAAGTTCTGGAAAACCCCTTCGAGATCGACGGACACCAGCTCTACGTGAGTACCAGCATCGGTATTGCTTTATATCCGACAGACCACGAGGACGCCGAAACGCTCGTCAAACAGGCTGATATTGCCCTGTATCGAGCTAAAGATGCCGGACGGAACAACTATCAGCTTTATACTCCCTCGATGGAAGCTCAAGCTTCAAAACGGCGTTCGGCGATCGAAAGTTTGCGAAAAGCCCTCGAACAAAAGGAGTTGCGGTTGTACTACCAACCCCAGATGACGGCTGAGGGAGCGATCGCCGCCTGGGAAGCTCTGGTACGCTGGCAACATCCGACGCAAGGATTGCTGTTACCGTCGCAGTTTTTACCGATCGCAGAAGAAAACGGCTCGATCGCTGCCATCGGTGAATGGGTTCTCGAAAGGGTGTGTCGTCAAATCCAGAGGTGGAACGCCGCAAATTTGGGAACGGTTAAGATATCGGCGAACCTCTCGACTTACGAGTTGCAAAATCCTAACTTAAGTCGTTGCTTGGAGGAGTTGTTACAACAGACGAGGATCGATCCGAGTCAGCTAGAGTTAGAAATTCCCGAAACGGTCGCCCTTCAGGATACGAAAAGCGTGCGCGAGAGGGTCATGCAGTTTCAGAAAATGGGGATTTCCATCGCACTCGACGATTTTGGAACGGGGTATGCGTCGTTGAGTTCGCTACCGATTTTCCCGATTCAAACCCTGAAAATCCATCAAAACTTCGTTCGCACCCTCGGCGAAGATAGTTATAACGAAGCGGCGATCGCTGCCATTGTTGCCTTGGGAAACGCACTCGATCTCCGCATCGTGGCCGAAGGGGTCGAAACCCAACTTCAATGCGATCGCCTCCGCCATCTCAACTGTCCTCAAATGCAAGGCTATTTCTTCGGTCATCCCATGTCTGCCGAGGAAGCCACGCAACTGATGCTTCGTCGTTAGGATTCGGGTTCGGTCTCAATTTCAACCTCTAAGGTGTCTTCGTCGAACCGCACGTACAAAATATTCGGTTGACAGCAAATCTGACAATCTTCGACGTAAGACTGCTGGTTTCCCGCACTCCAATCCACAAACGTAGTATTCGTTTCGCCGCAATAGGCACAAACGTACTCTGCCGAACTATCCAACGCTATCCCTCCTCATCCCCTCATCTTCTCACATTCCCGTTTCGTGACCTCGTGGCGATAGCGAAACATATCTCGCAAACGGTCTTCGACGAACCATCCCATCAGCGTCTCAGAAATCGGAGATCCCGGCATTTGGTAGGCGATCGCATCGGTTAACCGAGTTTTGCCGTCTTCCTCGGCGAATTGGTGGCGGTGCGTCCACGATTCCATCGGCCCTTCAGCTTGTACGTCCGTAAACAGGCGATATCGATCGAATTCAGTATGGCGGGCTACCCAACGCACGGGAATCGGACCCAGATAAATGTTAAATTCGCTAATCGCCCCGATCTCGAGTCCTCCTTCGCGGCGAACGACTTCTACAGGTTGCCACGGAGGAGTCAGGAGTTGCAGGACATCTTGACGTTCGTGGAAGTTCCAGATGACTTCGACGGGGGCATCGATGAGACTGCTGTAGCTAAAGTGAAGCATAAACGGGTGTGTGGGGAATCAGTGCGATCGCGTCTTCGAGAACTACAGTAGCGCGATCGAGCCGTCGGCCGGCGATCGCGTGAAAACCGATCGCTTCGTCCTATCGTACTGCTACAAAATCCCGCTACCCTACATTAAAGACCCAATTGCGTATATAAGGATAGTTTCGATGACCGATACCACCCCCACGTCTTACGATATCGAACGGGCAGTTCTCGATCGCTACCAAGCTGGAGCGCAACAGGTTGAAGCGAGTTTGTGTTGTCCCACGGAATACGACACTCGCTATTTAGATATTTTGCCCGAAGAAATTCTCGAAAAAGATTACGGATGTGGCGATCCCTCTCGTTACGTCAATCCGAGCGAAACTGTCGTGGATTTGGGATCGGGTGCGGGAAAAATTTGCTATGTTCTCTCGCAAAAAGTCGGCGCAACAGGTCGCGTTATCGGTGTGGATTTCAACGACACCATGTTGGCGCTGGCTCGAAAATATCAAACGGAAATTTCCAATAAAATTGGATATCAAAATGTCGATTTTGTCAAGGGTAAAATTCAAGATTTAGCCTTAAATTTAGACAAACTTCAAACTTGGCTCGACGCGCATCCGGTCAAAACACTCGAGGATTTAGCCGTCTTAGAATCCGAGCGCGATCGCCTGCGACGAGAAGATCCTGTAATTCCCGACAATAGTGTCGATGTCGTCGTCTCGAACTGCGTCTTGAACTTGGTTCGTCCCCAAGACAAACAGCAGTTATTTCAAGAAATTTTCCGTGTTTTAAAACGGGGCGGACGTGCCGTAATTTCGGATATTGTCTGCGACGAAACACCCCCTGAGAAAATTCTCAGCAACCCAGAACTTTGGAGCGGTTGCATTTCTGGAGCTTTCCGAGAAGATGGATTTTTAGAAATGTTTGAAGAAGCGGGATTTTACGGTATCGAGATTTTGTCTCGTCAAGAAGAACCTTGGCAAGTTATCGATGGGATTGAGTTTCGATCGATGACCGTTCGCGCCTACAAAGGAAAAGACGGTGAGTGTTGGGAACGCAATCGAGCAGTAGTGTACAAAGGACCTTGGAAACAAGTCCTCGACGACGACGGCCACGTTTACCATCGCGGCCAGCGGATGGCGGTTTGTGATAAAACCTTCCAAATTTTGACCGCTTCCAAGAGTCCTTATCGAAACGATGTGATTCCCATTTTACCCTATCAAGAAATTCCCTTAGACAAGGCGGAAAAATTCGACTGCAAGCGATCGAGCGTTCGCAGTCCCCAAGAAACCAAAGGTGCAAACTATCGAGAAACCCACACCAACGACGTGCCAGTTTGTGGTGACGGCGCAGGATGTTGTTAAGCCTCTAACTGTAGGCGATCGGTAAGATTAAAAAATCTATATACAATAATAAACAACCAGTCTCTTACCGATTCCTCCTCACACAGAATTCACGATGAACGCTTTTCTTCGCGAGATTCCTAAAGCCGAACTGCACCTTCATCTCGAAGGAACCCTAGAACCAGAATTAATGTTTTCGATCGCCCAACGAAACGGAATTTCACTACCCTTTGCATCGATCGAAGCAGCGAAAAACGCCTATCAATTTACAGACTTACAGTCGTTTCTCGATATTTACTACGCGGGTACGAACGCCTTACAGACCGAACGCGACTTTTACGAGTTGACAAAGGCGTATTTAGAAAAAGCAGTTCGTCAAAACCTGCGTCACGTCGAGATTTTTTTCGACCCGCAAACCCACACCGATCGCGGAATCGAATTTAAAACGGTTTTGAACGGGATCGATCGCGCCTTAACCGACGCGAAAACCGAATTTGGCATCTCGTCGAACTTAATTCTCTGTTTTCTGCGCCATCTCAGCGCAGATGCGGCGATGGAGACCCTCGAACAAGCCATTTCCGATCGTGATAAAATCGTGGCAGTCGGGTTAGATTCCTCCGAACTCGGACATCCTCCCAAAAAGTTTAAAACCGTATTCGATCGCGCTCGTCGTGAAGGTTTCCTCACCGTCGCTCACGCTGGAGAAGAAGGTCCGCCGGAATATATTTGGCAGGCTTTGGATTTACTAAAAGTGTCTCGAATCGACCACGGCGTTCGCTGTCTCGAAGATAAAAAATTGGTCGATCGCCTGCGTCGCGATCGAATACCCCTAACCGTTTGTCCCCTCTCCAACATCAAATTACGCGTGTTTGAATCTATCGAACAGCACAACTTAAAACAACTGCTCGATCTCGGCTTGTGCGTCACCGTAAACTCCGACGATCCCGCCTATTTCGGCGGTTACGTCCTTGAAAACTTCGAGGCAGTCCAAATCGGGTTAAACCTCAGCCGCGCGGATATCGTTCGGTTGGCCAAAAACTCCTTTATAGCATCGTTTTTATCCGGCGAGATCCAACAAACCTATCTCGAGGAAATCGACGCTTTTGTGGCTTCAGTATCCGAAATCGCATAGCACTGGTGTAACCCAATCTTCTCGCCAGAATTGCACAAAATTACCCGACCCGAAAACCACAGTCAAAAATCGCTTTATGGTACAGACGCCAACATCTAAAACCGTTGCCATTACCCCGTTCGATCGCCAACTCGATCGCCCCCTCACCAAACAGAAAATTACCGTATTGCAAATCAACCTCGGGAAAAAGTGCAACCTCGCCTGTACCCACTGTCACGTCGAAGCGGGGCCTAACCGAACCGAAGAACTCACCAAAGAAGTTTGCAACCAGTTAATCGAAGCCATTCGTCGCTTTCCCCAAATCGAAACCGTCGATTTAACCGGAGGTGCGCCAGAAACGAACTTCGGATTCAAACCCCTCCTCGAAGCCGCCAGAAATGCCGGAAAAGAAGTTATCGTGCGATCGAACCTCACCATTTTCTTCGTTCCCGGCTACGAAGACTTACCCGAATACTTCACCAAACACCGAGTTCGCGTCGTCGCCTCCCTCCCCTGCTACCTCGCCGAAAACGTCGATAAAATGCGCGGAAGCGGCGTCTTCAACAGTTCGATTCGCGCCTTACAACAGTTGAACGAACTGGGATACGGTCGAAATCCCGAGTTGAAATTGGATTTAGTCTACAACCCGCCGATTCCCACCTCAGAAGACAAATTTTCCCTTCCCCCCGCACAAGCCGGACTCGAAAAAGCTTACAAACAGCATCTCAGCCAGCACTTCGGAATCGACTTCGATCGCTTACTGACAATTACCAACCTTCCCATCGGACGCACCAAACAGTTTTTACAGCGTCAAAACCTCGATCGCCCCTATACCCGATTCCTCGAGGAGAACTTCAACCCCGACACCGTAGACGGGTTGATGTGTCGCAACCAGCTTTCAGTAGACTATCGCGGAAACCTCTATGACTGCGACTTCAACCAAATGGAAGAGGTTTCCGCCGTTGACGGAAACGGCGAACCCCTAACGATCGCCAAATTGCTCGATCGCGGAAGCCTCGATGCGATCGAAACCGTCCAAACCGAATCCTACTGTTACGGATGCACCGCTGGCTGTGGTTCGAGTTGCGGCGGCGCGTTATCAGTGAACAGGGAACAGGGAACAGGGAACAGGGAACAGGGGTAGGGTGCGTGTTTATCAGTGTAGAGTGCAGAGGGCAGAGTGTAGAGTGGGAATTCTAACTCTTCACTCTACACTCTTAACTCTTCCCTGAAAGAGGCGCACCGCCAATGTAAACCGCCAACATACAAGGGTGTGTGGCGCGGCCTGAAAATGTGGGTGACGTCGGACTAACTTTGCATCTCCCCGTCTCCCCCTCTCCCCCTCTCCACAATTACCAAAAATTTGGGTCTAAAGCCTCGCCCTTGCAGGGCGACTTTGCTATGATGTCAGAAAACTGGAACGGTATTTAACCAGTCTAAAAACCGAGCCTCTAATCGAGGCATCCGAAGCTTGAAAACTAGAGTTAGCGGGTTCTGTTCGGGAAAGCTCCAACAGGTAAAAGCTCTAAGCAACACGGACATCTCACGCTGGCGAACTCGGTTCGCCACCCCTGTCCTCAAGTACAGAAAGTCAATTTTTCAGTAGATTATCAGGTACGGTAGGGCATACCGAAACCTCCTCTGTAATGGGGAAAACGTCTGGGGAGATAAACCCCTCTGGTACTTATTGGCAACAATGGGTAGTAAGGGTTGTCGC
>NZ_JAQNCQ010000113.1:0-25974 GCF_028368005.1 Geitlerinema sp. CS-897
GATACGCAGAAAATCTTGGTAGAATGTCGGTAGCATTTTTTTGTTGGGGTGGCCGCAAACGCCACCCTCTTTTTTGGGACTCCTCTATTCTCTCAAACAATTGTCCCGTCTGGCTTCCGTCTACCTTGTCACCCTCTCAGGTGGTGAAGACTTCTTGAAACCCAGCCGATCGCAAGGTGAACTAACCCAACAACATCCGAGGGGCGGGGAGAATCACCACGGCCAACAAGAACAAACAGACCAACCCCAGAAAATCCCGGCCGTTATTCAACTCCGTCACGTCGTTGAGAGCCGGTTCGTCCCGCAGCGGCATCAAGAACAACAGCAGCGTCCACAAAAACAGTTCCGGGTGAATCAGCGCCAACATCAACATCAACAGGCGCGTCACCTGTCCGATGGCCGACGCCGTGCGGCGTCCGAACATCGCATGAACCATATGTCCGCCGTCGAGTTGTCCGATGGGCATCAAATTAAACGCCGTCAAGATCGAACCCAAATAGCCCGCAATAGCGACGGGGTGGAGGTCGATCGCTTTTTGCGGGTCGAGGGCGCCGCCGAGTACCGCTTTACAGACCAAGGACAACAGCAGCGAAAAGCTCGGTTGCAGTTCGTCGAAATTCAACAGTCCCGACTGTGCCGAAGCTGGAACCACTTCCGAATGACCCAACCCCCACCACAACAGCGGCAGCGTCACCAAAAACCCCACCAACGGCCCGGTGACGCTCACGTCGAACAGGGCTTTGCGATGGGGCATCGGCGATCGAATTTGCACGAACGCCCCGAAAGTTCCCAAAAAGAAGGGAATGGGAATGAAATAAGGCAACGTCGTTTTGAGGCGATGCCAGCGAGCCGCCCAAAAATGCCCCCCTTCGTGAAAGGCTAAAATTGCCAACAGAGACAGAGAATAGGGAAGTCCGTGCAGCAGTAGATTCGGCTCGGACTGCCAAGTCTCCGTCGCAATTCCCATAAATTCCGCTCCCGCGACCGTCGTTGTAAACAGCGTCACGACCAGCAAAGCCCCAGCTAAACCGGGACGGTGCGTCGTCTCGCTCGAGGCGGTTTTCGCGTTCGGGTTGGGGGCGAGAACGAAGAGGGGTTTGCGGTTGGGACCTTCTTGGAATACCACGAGAAAGCGATCGCCGAACTGCTGTTCGACGTTGTGGCGAATCGTTTGATAGGCGCGATCGGGACTCGTTCGCAGTTGTCCGCGACAAACGACCGCCTGGGGCAAATATTCGAGATTTTGTAAGGCGAACACCGACCAATTGAAGCAGTTTCGCAGTCGACTTTCTTCGGCTGGAGCGATGGGACGCAGTTTCGAGACGAGGGATTGACGTTCCGAGCCATTGGACACCGCCGTCGCCGTGGGAGCGTTAGGGGAATTGCTGGGAGTCGCCGGAGGCGGACTCGATTTCGGACGCCCCAAATACAGCAACCATAAATACAGACTGAAACAGACCACGAAAATGACGATCGCCACCAGAGCCGGAACCGAACCGTCGTCTCCGGCGATCGCCGTCCACGCCGACAACACTAACGCCGGTGTCATCATCACCAACCACAACAACCAGACGGGGGTTCGGGTGATACGCGAGACACTGCGCTGCAAAATAGTGTATGTAATGAGACCGAGTAATAGGAGTAACCAGAAAGTCATCTTATGCCCAAACAACCCCGGGCTGTATTCGAGAACCTGTTCGCCTTTCCACCGAACCGGGATACTCTCGGTGGAACCGCTTATTTCATTGTAGAAAACGATGGGAACATCCTCATCGACGCCCCGCCTTGGAACGAAGAAACCCAGGCGTTCGTGCGCGATCGCGGCGGCGTGCGATCGCTGTTCGTCACCCATCGCGACAGCATCGGAAAAGCCCAGCAAATCCAAACCGATACCGGATGTGCGATCGTCGTTCACGAACGAGAAGCCTATTTACTTCCCGAAGCCGAAGTGACGACGTTTTCTGAAGAACTCGAAATCGCCTCCGATATCTCGGGAATTTGGACGCCGGGACATACCCCCGGTTCTGCGTGCGTTTACTTATCTCGACATGGGGGGGTTTTGTTTAGCGGGCGTCACCTTCTCCCGAACCCAGACGGACAACCGAGACCGTTACGCACGGCCAAAACCTTCCACTGGCCCCGACAACTTCGCAGCGTCGCCAAACTGCGCGATCGCTTCTCTCCCGAAACCCTCTCTTGGATTTGTCCGGGGGCGAGTCTCGGATTTCTGCGGGGGAAACGAGCGATCGATCGGGCTTATATTCAACTGGCCGAAATCGACCTCGAAACCAGCTTACAGGAAAAAGTTTTGATCTAAGGAGGTGAGGAGCAGAAGCGGCGACTCGTTCACTGTCCTCACTGCGTCGCGGCTGGCGTTTGGTGTTTGAATCCTTGCCACGAAAGGATTGTAACCGAGCAGATCGTTAGAGTGCAGTACGACTCTCAAATACTGGTTTTGTCCGACCCGACAAGTCCCTCTCTGTGTCCTCAAACTCTGGTGTGGCGAAGACTTCTCGAAACCGAGCTTATCGCAAAAGGATGGAGTATTGCCCCCGATTTGTCAAGTCACGCACCCGAGCGATCTCACGAAACGAGTGACGCATTCCCTGTAAAACGCGATCGACCGTCAAACGTGGTAAAGTAAGGGATAAAGTACTTTCATCGTACGAGATAGTTTAGGTTAACTCGTATGGGAGCCAACCTAGACGGTTGGGGTGCGCGATCGAATTCGCGCGGTTTCCCTATCCTGCCCAGGGGAGATGGGGGAGTTCCGAAGCGATTGAGACCCCACGCTTCGGTGAGATCGGGCGATCGTTAAGAAATACCGAACGCAAATCGAGATCGAGCCATCGGGGGTCGGCGTGAGAGGATACGGCAGCCCCCTCACCCACATCGGCAAACCATCCCCCATCCCGCGTGTAGGACATTCCAAATCGTCTTATTCCCAAACCCGTTCGCTCCCCAATCCCGTCTCTCGGCGCATTTACGGGTGACAGGGAACGTTGGAGGTCGCAACGACCCGCTGAGTGCGGAGTTCTTTCGCAAAGAGGAAGTATTGTGACGTTCGCGCAAACGATAACGCGATTGCGGCGGTCGAAACCGATATTCCGACGCGACGACACAGCGACAGCGAAGGAGGACTGCACCTCAACCGCACGGCCTCGGGAACCCTAAAAAAGTTTTGAGGAAATTGAATGCCCAAGCAAATTATCATCGCCGAGCAGCATCGGATTGCTGCTGTTTTTTCCGAAGATCAGATTCAAGAACTCGTCGTCGCCACCGGAACCCATCAGGTTAGCGATATTTACCTCGGGGTGGTCGAAAACGTCATTCCCGGTATCGATGCGGCGTTCGTTAACATTGGAGACCCCGAACGAAACGGTTTCATGCACGTCACCGACCTCGGGCCACTGCGCCTGAAACGGTCGGCTGGTGCGATCACCGAGCTGCTCGTCCCGCAACAGAAAGTGCTGGTGCAGGTGATGAAAGAGCCGACGGGGAACAAAGGCCCTCGCCTGACGGGAAACATAACCCTTCCGGGTCGGTATCTGGTCTTAATGCCTTTTGGTAAAGGCGTCCACCTGTCGCGGCGTATCGTCCGCGAATCCGAGCGCAACCGACTTCGCGCCCTCGCAATTCTCGTCAAACCCTCCGGTATGGGACTGTTAGTGAGAACTGAGGCGGAAAGCGTCGGCGAAGACGCCATCATGGAAGACCTGGAAACGCTCCAAAAACAGTGGGAAACGGTTCAGGAAGAATACAACACCAACAAAGAACCCACCCTCCTCAACCGAGACGACGATTTCATTCAGCGCGTCTTGCGGGATATGTACAGCACGGACGTCAACCGCATCGTCGTCGATTCCCATACCGGCTTGAAACGGGTCAAACAACAACTGACCAATTGGAACGGGGGTAAGTTACCGCAGGGGGTCTTTCTCGATCACCATCGCGAGTCGCAACCCATTCTCGAGTATTTCCGGGTGAACGCCGCCATTCGAGAAGCGCTCAAACCCCGCGTCGATTTACCGTCGGGGGGCTACATTATTATCGAACCGACGGAAGCTCTGACGGTCATCGACGTCAACTCCGGTTCCTTTACGCGATCGGCCACGTCTCGGGAAACGGTGCTGTGGACGAACTGCGAAGCGGCCACAGAAATCGCCCGACAACTGCGCTTGAGAAATGTCGCCGGGGTGATTATCGTCGATTTTATCGATATGGATTCGCGGCGCGACCAGTTACAGGTGTTAGAACAATTTACCAACGCCCTCAGCGCCGATAAAGCCCGACCTCAAATCGCTCAACTGTCCGAACTCGGGTTGATCGAACTGACTCGCAAACGTCAAGGCCAAAATATCTACGAGCTGTTCAGTCGTCCTTGTAGTGCGTGTGGCGGGTTGGGACATATCGTCCAACTTCCCGGCGAGGAAGCCCCCCACCAAATCGAAACGGTCGCACCGACGCTAACGCCGACGCCAACGCCGACGCCGACTCCCGCTGTGGCGCTCCCGCGAGAGCGATCGAAGTCTCGTCCGACGAAAGCGGCCGAGAAATCTCTCGAAACCGTTCGAGAAGCCGTAGGCGATAGCGAGTTAGATCCGGCCGCCAGCGACACTCAAGAACTCGATTTAATCCACCATCCGAGCTATCAGGAACTCGGAGACGGGGGAACGCGCCGCCGCCGTCGCCGTCGGTTTCCTTCACCGGAGACGAAATCCGAACCGGAGACGACGCCTAAAGCAGCTCCGACGAAGGAAGAGTCGCGCAGTTCGCGCCCGGAAGCTCCCATCCTCGATGAGAGCCGAAATCGAGAGACAACAGAGGTCGATACGGAAGATAAAGGTGGGCGATCGCGATCGATTTCTCGCGAGAGCAAACCTGAAGAGCCGGTCGAAGTCGTCACGGTAGAGATGACGTCGGAAGAACAGGAAGTCTATGCTCTGATGGGGATTTCACCTCTGATCAAGCTCGATCGCCCTGTTAAAAATCCCAAGTCCGTGATAGTGGAGGTGATCGCTCCCGGCCAAGTGTCCGAGACGCAGACGGGAGAGTCGAACGGGGGGAACTCTCATAACGGTACGTCTCACGCCGAGACGCCACCATCTGAGGAGGTCGACGATCGCGACGATCGCTCGGGTGAAGACGAGACCGCCAATGAGGTGAACGAACAACCCGCCGATCTCGCCGAGACCCAAGACACGCCTAAATCGACGAAAACGCGCACGAACCACACGCGACGCCGTCGCCGTCGTTCGTCTGCTTCGTCAGAATAGTCTCGAGTCGAGTAGGGATGTTGTCAGTAACGTCCCTACTCGGGCGTTGGCGGCGATCGTCGGTTTCACTCAAACGCCGAGGGCAGACTTTTCTAAGACTCGGTTGAGTTTGCCGCTTTGATAGCCTTCTAAATCTAAGGTGACGAAGAGAAAGCCCAGTTTTTGTAATTCGGCGACGACTTCCGGTAAATCCACTTCGGCGACAAAGGCTTTGATGCGATCGGGCGGTAGTTCGATGCGAGCGGTGTCGCCGTCGGAACGCACCCGCAGGTTTTGCCATCCCAGGTGACGCAAGTAGATTTCTGCCCGACCGACTCGTTGTAGCTTGGCTACGGTGATTTCTTCGCCATAGGGAAAGCGAGAGGAGAGACAGGGTTGAGAGGGTTTGTCCCACCAGGGTAAACCCAGGTATTTCGAGAGTTCCCGTACTTGTGCTTTAGAAATTCCGACTTCGGCTAGGGGCGATCGCGCCCCTCGTTCTTTTGCGGCTTGAATACCGGGACGGTAATCCTGCAAATCGTCGGCGTTGACGCCATCGACGACGTAGGGATAGCCTCGCTCTTTCGCCAGGGGTTTGAGGGTGTCGTGCAGTTCGCTTTTACAGAAATAGCAACGGTTGACGGGGTTCGAGGTGTAGTTGGGATCTTGCATTTCCTGGGTTGCCACCTCTTCGTGGGGTATCCCGATGGCGGCGGCTTGTACGCGGGCGTCTTCTAAGTCTTCGGGAAGTAAGGAGGGGGAAACGGCGGTTATGGCTAAGGCGCGATCGCCGAGGGCGTCGTAGGCGATTTTGGCGACGAGGGTGCTATCGATACCGCCGGAATAGGCGACGATCGCCCGTTCCATGTCTCGAAACAAGCGGTAGAGTCGATCGAGTTTGTCTTGCAGCATCATAGGTAGCGCTATCGTTAGGGTTCGTTCGATATATTTTTCGGTCGATCTTTCGATCTGGCAATTGACGGGGCGAAATTCGCCCCAATGTAGCGAGGCTCAGATCGCTCGTGTCGCACGGGGTACGTCGATCGCGGCAGATTTGAAGGGATGCAAAAATAAGATAGAGTGAAAGACGTGAACCTGTTAGCCTGCCTCACTGATGAACGGTAAAGCTGAAATTGTCATCAAAGTTGTCGTTGCATCGCTTGCGATCTCGCTGCTGATTAAATACCTCGGGCCGCTATTGGCAATTCCTGCCAGCGATGCGATCGCCTTAACTGCTATTTTAACGCCCGCTACCGTCATGGCGATCGTGATGGTACGGCGATCGCGATTGGGAGCGTCGTAGGTAAAGGTTACGAAGATTAACGCTCGATCGAAACAGCTTTTATCGACCGATCGCGTATCGAAAAGCGCGTCGGACCGCGGAGGAACGGGACGGTGAAAATTGGTAATCCACTCGCGCTAGTCGCACTGGTTTTATCGTTGGCGATCGTGTGGGAAATTCGCCAAGTTTTGCTGATGGCGATCGCGGCGATCGTCATTGCCACGTCTTTGAATTTATTCGCTCGTTGGTTACAACGGTTCGGCTTGCGTCGTCCGATTGCTGTTATCGTTGCCATTAGCAGTACAGTTTCGCTGCTGACGATTTTCTTTTTCGCGATCGTCCCGCCTTTTATCGATCAGTTCGAGCAGTTTACCCAACTGTACCCCAAGACGTTAGCTCAGCTAGACGTTTGGCTCGCTCGCGTCGTGACACGGCTTCCCGGTCAGTTTTTCGATCCGTCAACCCTCAATCTCAACGACGTTCTCAACCAAATTCAACCCATTTTTAACAACTTTCTCGAAACCAGTTTTAATGTTTTTTCGGGAACACTGGGCGTGGTGTTAAACCTGCTGCTGGTGATTGTTTTGACGATTATGTTTTTGGCGAGTCCGCAATCCTATCGCAATGCGTTTATTTTACTGTTTCCCGCCTTTTACCGCCATCGTATCGACGAAGTCCTCGATCGCAGCGAGGAAGCTTTAAGCGGTTGGTTGGTGGGCGTTTTATTCAACATGGTCGTTGTCGCGATTATGAGTTGGCTGGGATTGTGGCTCATCCTACAAATTCCCCTCGCTTTAGCTCATGGTGTTTTAGCGGGATTGCTCGCGTTTATTCCCAATATTGGACCGGCGTTGAGCGTTATTCCGCCGATGGCGACGGCGGTGCTGGAAAATCCCTGGAAACCCATCGCAGTTTTAATTTTATATGTTGTTATTCAACAAATTGAAAGTAACTTTTTAACTCCCTATGTGATGGCTCGTCAAGTTTCGTTACTACCTGCTGTTACTTTGGTTTCTCAAGTCGTTTTTGCTACGTTTTTCGGTTTTTTAGGGTTGTTAATGGCGTTGCCCATTACTGTCGTCGGGCAAGTGGTGTTGCAAGAATTATTGATTAAAGATATTCTCAATCAGTGGCAGCAAGGAGGTGAATCGCTCCCAATTCGACGTCGTCAGTCTGTCAAACTCCCCGAAGAAGACGAGCGATCGATAGAGGAAGAGTCAGAGAGCGATCGCCCTTCTTCTAGGAGTGCGGAAATAGACTCAAAATCGTAAGTTCTTAAAACATTCATAAAAATCTAGCAACCCTAAATCAGTTGTGTAACAAAATTGGGAATTGGGAATTGGGAATTGGGAATCGGATTTTTTGGGGTATTTTAATTTTTTGACGACTCATTTTGGACTGCTGTATTCATAAAAGTCAAAATTTTTAAAAATAAATAAAGAAATCAGAGTTTCTAAGGGATCGAAAATAAAAAATACTATAAATTATTTACAGATCGAATCAAGCTGTTATCGAAAATTTTGGGTCTAAAACCCCGTCCCTTCGACTTGGCTCACTTCGACAAGCTCAGTGCGAGCAGGGCAAGCCTTCTAGGACGGCTTTTGACAATCCTGTTTTTTTGTGCCAAGATTGTCCGTACAATCGAGCCCAACGGTGCGATGCTTGTTCTCGAGTTCAAAATCAAAGGGAAACCCCACCAATACGCCGCCATTGACGAAGCGATCCGAACCGCACAGTTCGTTCGCAACAAGGCACTGCGCTATTGGATGGATACCCCTGGGGTCAACAAATACGACCTTAACAAGTACTGTCGGGTACTCGCTCGAGAGTATGACTTTGCTCGAGAACTCAACAGCACGGCTCGTCAAGCTTCAGCCGAACGCGCTTGGTCGGCAATCGCTCGATTCTTCGAGAACTGTCGCAAGTCTGTTCCCGGCAAAAAGCGGTGCGACCCCGCGCCGTCGCACGGACGGGGCTTACAAGGTGCGGACGCAGGTTCCGCACACAGCCCCTCCGCTAGGGCTTGCCCTGAGCTTAGTCGAAGGGAACGCGCACCAAGAGAAGGATATCCCAAGTTTAAGAAAAACAGTCGTTCCGTTGAGTATAAAACTTCAGGTTGGAAGTTACTCGACCCCAAACACATTGTCTTCACCGACAAGAAAAATATAGGACGACTAAAACTGGTTGGAACCTGGGATTTGGCGTTTTACGGCACAGAACAAATCAAGCGGGTTCGGCTGGTTCGCAGAGCCGACGGTTACTACGCACAGTTTTGCGTCAAGGTCGAGGTTCGAGAAACACTCGAACCGTCAGGAAATACCGTGGGTTTAGATGTCGGACTCAAGGAGTTCTACACCGATTCAAACGGACAGACTGAACCGAATCCGAGGTTTTACCGAAACGCCGAGAAAAAGCTAAAACGCGCTCACCGAAGGGTGAGTAAAAAACAGAAAGGCTCTGCCAACCGAAAAAAAGCCGTCAATCGACTCGGACGAGTACACCTCAAAATAAGTCGGCAACGTGAAGAACACGCCAAGAGATTGGCGCGTTGCGTCATCCAATCTAACGATTTGGTGGCCTACGAAGACTTGAGGATTAAGAATCTGGTGAGAAACCACTGTCTCGCTAAGTCGATTCACGATGCAGGTTGGTATCAGCTCAGGAAATGGTTGGAGCATTTTGGAGAGAAGTTCGGCAGGATAACCGTTGCTGTGAATCCTGCCTATACCTCTCAAAAATGCTCGAGTTGCGGCACAGTGGTCAAGAAAAGTCTCTCGACTCGAACTCACGTTTGTCAGTGTGGGTGCGAGTTAGATAGAGACCACAACGCAGCCGTCAACATTCTGAACGCTGCCTTGAGTACCGTAGGGCATACGGGAACTTCGGTTCGGCTTCGCTCACCGAGCGCAGTCGAGGTGAACGCTTCTGGAGATTTGACCGCTACTTTGGCTGGTGCAAACCTGTCAGGGCAAGTCGAGTCGTTGAGAGAAGAATCCCCACGCCTTTAGGCTGGGGAGTGTCAAAAATTGAGAACTGTAAATTGTCAATTCTCAATTGTCAATTCTCAATTGTCAATTTTTTATGTCGCAGCGCTCGATCGCCGAAATCAACGAAAAAATCCTCAAGCGCAAGGCTGTTGTCTGTACGGCGGAAGAACTCAAAGCCAAAGTGGCCGAAATCGGCATAGTCCAAACCGCCAAACAGGTGGACGTCGTCACCACCGGCACTTTCGAGCCAATGGAATCGAGCGGCGCGATTCTCAATTTAGGTCATACCGATCCGCCGATCAAGATCCGTCGTTGTTGGCTCGATGGCGTTCCGGCCTATTCCGGCTTTGGGGCTGTGGATTTGTACTTGGGGGCGGCGCAAATTGCGGAAGTTCCCGAAACCGAGGAGGCAACGCGGGAAACTCCCTTAAAAGAAATGCGAGGCGGCGGCCACGTCATCGAAGATCTGATTGCCGGAAAAAACGTACAACTGCGAGCGATCGGGCAAGTAACCGACTGCTACCCCCGCGCCTCCTTTGAAACGACGATTACCCGCGACAGCATCAACCAGTTTTACCTGTTCGATCCCCGCAATCTCTATCAAAACTTTATCGTCGGGATTAACGGGGGCGATCGCCCCCTGTTCACCTACCTCGGACCGCTGCAACCTCGTTTGGGAAACGCCGTCTACTCGAACCCCGGCGCCCTCTCTCCGCTGTTTAACGATCCCGAACTCCAACTCGTGGGTATCGGAACCCGCGTGTTTATGGGTGGGGGAATCGGTTACGTCGCTTGGGAGGGAACCCAACATTTCCCACTGCAAAAGCGACTTCCCAACCAGACTCCTATCGGTCCGGCGGCGACGTTAGCGTTGATCGGCGATGCCAAACAGATGTCTGCTGACTGGGTGCGAGGCTGTTACTTCCACAATTACGGTCCTTCGCTGATGTTGGGGGTTGGCGTTCCGCTTCCGGTTCTCGACGAGGCAGTTGTCGAACGCTGTGCGGTGCGCGACGAGGAATTAGTCGCCCCGGTGGTGGATTTTTCCATTCCACGACGCGTTCGTCCCACTTTCGGGCTGGTAAGTTACGCTCAGTTGAAAGCGGGGAAAATTACTGTAGACGGAAAATCGGTACGAGTTGCGCCGTTAGCGAGTTTGTACCGATCGCGCCGCGTCGCCGAGGAACTAAAAGCTTGGATCGAAGCGGGGACATTTACCCTCACCGAAGCTGTCGCCCCCATTCCCCGCGATCGCACGTTCGTTCCCCAAGACGTTTGGGGCGCTCAAATTTCCCTAGAGTGATCGATAGAGGGCGTGCGATCGCCGCGATCGATTCTCAATTCTTAAAACCCCATGACCTGCGCCACGGCTTCCAAATCCGGTTCGATACCCTGGCGCAATTGAGTTTCGCTGTGTTCGATCGCCGAATCGGGGTCTTTCAAACCGTTCCCCGTCAAGACGCACACGATCGTCGCCCCCGTGGGAACGCGATCTTTCACTTTCAACAATCCCGCCACCGACGCCGCCGACGCCGGTTCGCAAAATACCCCTTCGCGCCCTAACAGCCGATAAGCGTGGAGGATTTCCTCGTCTGTGACCGGGTTGAACTCTCCTTGACTGGCTTCGCCGACTGCGAGGGCTTTTTGCCAGTTAGCCGGGTTGCCGATGCGAATTGCCGTCGCCACCGTTTCCGGGTGTTCGATGGGGTGTCCGGCGATAATGGGGGCAGATCCGGCCGCTTGGAATCCCATCATTTTCGGCAGGCGATCGCACTTTCCGAGTTGGTGGTACTGACAGAATCCCATCCAGTAAGCAGTGATGTTTCCGGCGTTCCCCACGGGAATACACAGCCAATCCGGGGCGTTTCCGAGATCTTCGACCACTTCAAACGCTGCCGTTTTCTGTCCTTCGAGGCGATAGGGGTTGATGGAGTTGACCACCGTTACCGGATAGTGTTCGCCCATTTCCCGCACGATATCGAGAGCTTTGTCGAAATTGCCGCGAATGGCTAAAACTTCTGCACCGTAGACTAACGCTTGTGCGAGCTTGCCCAAGGCGACGTAACCGTCGGGAATGACGACGAACGCTCGCAGACCGCCCCGTTTGGCGTACGCGGCAGCGGCGGCGGAGGTGTTCCCCGTACTAGCACAGATCACGGCTTTGGCGCCTTCTTCCTTCGCCTTCGTAATTGCCATGGTCATTCCCCGGTCTTTGAAGCTGCCAGTGGGGTTCAACCCGTCGTATTTAACGAAGACTTCAACCTTTTTTCCGATTTCTGCGGCGATGGAGGGGACGGGAATCAGCGGCGTGTTGCCTTCGTACAGCGTCACGATGGGGGTCGAGTCGGTGACGGGTAAGTAGGGGCGATATGCATCGATCAGTCCCCGCCAGCCTCGTTTTTGGGGGACAGGGTCGTCTTGGCGCTCGTTGGTGGTGGGAAAGCTCAGCGTCACAGTAATTTTCGAGATATGGCGTTTATCTTCAGTGTATCAAATCCGTGGAAGTCTCGAAACACAACGGTTCGAGATTTGTCGGAGGAGCGATCGCCAGTTGGGAAATTTGAGAAACTGCAACATTCGATGCAATCTTTGGGAGCGATCGCAGTACAATATCTCGTTGGTGTGAGTAGGTAAGAATTACTAGGCAGTTATAATATGACAACTTTATCTCGAACTCAGAAGGCTGGAAACTCGTCGGTGATGTTACGTCCTCTGTCAGTTTACCAAGCCGACCATCAGGTGAAATACTTGCATCTGCAAGCCCAACTCGACACCCTCGAAATCGAGTTGAAGAAGTTAAAGCAGCAACAATCTCCCACGGTTCCGTCTCAGAATTAGGGTAACAACTAACGGTTTTTAATGTTTCGGGGGGCGATCGACCGTTCGTCCCTTTTTTTATCATTTGTAATGATGTGAGAGGGAGCGAACTGAATTTAACGGCAGAGAAGAACCTGCCAGAACGTTGTTTGGGGTGAGCGATCGCCTTGCCAAAACCTTTAAATTCAGAACTGAGGTGATGGAAACCCACTCAGTTTGAATTTTTTGCATTACCGTTTAAGCATAGGATTTCTCGCCTCTGGGAAAGAACAGTACGGCGATCGCTGCTTTCTGGTTCACTTACCGACTCTCGGCTAACGATGTCAGGTTCTCCAACTCCCCTAAACGTTCGACAGACATACCCCTGTCCCCTGTGTCGGCGCGGGACGCTTTCGGAACTCACACTGATGGAAGCGTTCGGATGCGACGTATGCCACCATGTCTTTGCCGTCAATGCTTCCAAACAGTCCGTTCGGGTGGTCGATCGCTCGCCGCCGTTAACGTGGCGTTGGAACGGTCAGCGCTGGACGGTCTCCCATCGCGACGACGTTCGTTTGAGCTGGGAAGCTTGGCTGGCGGCGATCGCGTTCGTTCTGTTTCCCACAGCGATCGTCAGTCTAGCGGCTTACATCTTTCCACCCCTGCCGGGGAGTCCGTTTGGCATTTTTCCCATTTTTTGGGCTGTCCTGACCTTCGTAAGCCATTTAGCCTGTGTAACGTGGTTAATTTTGGAGTACTACCAAGTCCCTGTTTTAAGCTATTTACGACTGCGGCGATAGGCGAAGCTTTTACAGTCGCCAGTCACCAGTCGCCAGTCACCAGTGAGGAGATGAGGAGAAACTGTTACCTGTCCTCACTCTTCCCTCTCCCCTCTTCCCTCTCCACTGAAGAAGCTCTCCTCTCATGATTCGGTGTTGGCGAAGACCTCTCGGACGGCGGGATGGACGATTTGGTGGTGTTTGACGTTGACGCCTTCAGCCAAGGCCGAATCGGTCGCGACGGCATCTGCACCGAACTCGGCGAGTTTGAGGACGTAGGGCAACGTGCTGTTGTTCAAGGCTTGGGTCGCCGTCCAAGGAACTGCTCCCGGCATATTGGGGACGGCGTAGTGTAAGACGCCATCGATTTCGTAGGTGGGTTGGGTGTGGGACGTGGGACGAATGGTTTCGATACAACCGCCTTGATCGATGGCGACATCGACGATAACCGAACCGGGGTGCATTTTTGAAACGAGTTCTCGGGATACGAGAACGGGCGGTTTGCGTCCCAAGACGAGAACGGCACCGATAACGAGGTCGGCTCGGCTGATGGCCGTTTCAATTTGAGCCGAGTTGCTATAGAGCAATTCGACGCGGGAACCAAAGAGCGTTTCGAGGTAAGAGAGGCGATCGATATCGATATCGAAGATTTGCACGCGCGCCCCCAAGCCGACGGCCATACGAGCGGCTTCTGTGCCGACGATACCGCCGCCAAGGACGACGACGTTACCGGAAGGAACGCCGGGAACACCGCCGAGGAGGACGCCGCGTCCGCCTTGTTGTCGTTCGAGGAAGCGGGTTCCAAACTGAACGGAAAGCCGTCCGGCAATGACGCTCATGGGGGTGAGAAGGGGAAGTTTGCCGTCGGATAACCGTACCGTTTCATAGGCGATCGCCAACGTTCCCGATTTAACGAGGGCTTCTGTCAGCGAGCGATCGGCCGCCAGGTGTAGGTAGGTAAACAGGATGCGATCGCTGGCTAAAAATCGGTATTCGTCCCGAAGCGGCTCTTTGACTTTCACCACCATCTCGCGATCCCAGGCAGCAACAGCAGACGAGACAATTTCTGCTCCGGCTTTGAGATAGTCTTCGTCCGTAAATCCCGAGCCGAGTCCTGCCCCCGTTTCGACAAAGACGTCGTGTCCGCGTTCGTGTAAGACGCGAACGCTTTGCGGACTCAACCCCACTCGAAATTCTCGGTCTTTGATTTCCTTGGGAACGCCAATTTCCATCAATTTGTATTCACTAAACTAGATTGTTGCCTTAATTTTAAAGAAAATCCTAAATCGAGATGACAGAAAGATGACAGCACAAATTAGCGGACGGAACCAATTGCGGGGGCGGGTGACAGAAATTGAGTACGGAGATATTTTGGCTCATGTCACGGTACGAGTTGGAGACAATTTGGTCGATGCGGTGATTACGCGTCGCTCGGCCGAACGACTGCAACTCAAACTTGGCGACGAGGTGACCGTGTTGATTAAAGCGACTGAAGTGATGGTGGTCAAAGAGTTCGATCGCGGTGACGACCGTACTTGAGACCCAAGCCCCTGCCTCGAAACGTCGCGCACGCCACCGCCGCGATCGCACCCGTCCGTTAAGATGGAAGTCGATCGCGTTCTAATCGCTTGTCGTCATCGTTTAACCGGTATGAGCCAACCTCCAGAACCTTCTGTCACGCCCAACCTCAGCGAACCGAAATTCGGATTCAACGAGTACGCCGAACGTCTCAACGGTCGCGCGGCCATGGTGGGATTCGTGGCTGCACTGGCGATCGAATATCTGTCCGGTCAAGGTTTACTTGCTTGGTTGGGCTTGATCTAAGATCGAGATCGGGGGGAAGGTTTCGCGCCTGCCCCGATCGCCTTCCCTCGACGTTCGCCCCACTGTAACCGAAACGGCATCTCGGTCGAGCGTTTTTCGGGTCGTTTTCTCCTCGTTCTGTGGCAGCGAACGGTCGGAGAAACGCACGAAACCGCGATCGCTCGGCTTCGGTCCGTTAAGTAGGAACAACCTCATGAATGCTGCTTGGCATCGAATTGTCAAATCGATTTATCGCAAAGAACCCATTTCTAGCTTCGTCCTAACGGTGGGGGCTGTAGACGCAGCTCTCGGTGGTTTGGGCGGAAGCGGGTCGCTGTTAGCCTTCGGGATGGGAACCATCGGCGTCGCCGTCGCCCTGCGCTGGTGGCAAATTCAGCGCCGACGAGACCAACAACCCGAAACGGCGGCTGAATACTATCTTCCCCCGAGTCGTTCTGCTCGACCGCTCCCTCGCTTGACCAGCACCTCGCGCCGCCGCTCGTAAGATCTCGTAAGATGAAGAGATGACTAGAGAGTGAGATAATGAGATCGGCGAACTGAGAATTGCGCTCGAGGCGATGACAACGGTACGCCCCGAGAGTTCGCTCTATACTGGATATTCTGCACGCTTCACCGAACATGGTTCCACTGCCCGATCGACGTCCGAAACAACTGTCTCTCGGCCCCCTCGAAGCCGAGGTGTTAGAAACGCTGTACGCCCTAGGTTCGGCGACAGTTAAAGAGGTGCGCGATCGCCTCTTGTCCGACCCCGATCGCGAACTGGCTTACGCTTCGGTGACGACGGTACTGCGTCGGTTGACGAAGAAAGGCTGGCTCGAATGCGACAAACGCGATCGCGCGTTCCGATGGACGCCAGTGCTATCGCGGGACGAAGCCCAAATGCTGCAATCCCACGATCGCCTGCAACGCTTTCTCGACATTAGCAATCCCGACGTGGTAGCGGCCTTTGCCGACAGCCTCGACGGAGACAGTCTCGATCGCCTCGAAGCCATCACCGAACGCGTTCGAGCAATGCGTCAGGGGCGGGAGGCGGACGCCTGATGCACCTGCTGATGGTTCTGGCTGCCCTTTTCGGGAGCTTGGCCTTTCGCTGCTGTTACGACCGCCTCGAACGCTCGGGATACCGAGATCGCTGGTATGCGGCGCTGGCTCAATTGGTGTTTCCTCCCCTGTTACTGGTGACCACGGCGTTAGCGGTAGTCTGTATGGGAATGGGGGGTAACATGGCGTGGTCGGGAACCGCCGAACTGAGTTACGGAATCTCGGCGAGTTTTCTGGCGGTGGCAGGGGCGCGGCTGGTTGGGTGTGGCGTCAGTGCGTGGCGATCGCAACGATCGCTACGACGCTATCCGCAACGGCAAATTCTCGACTACCCCTGTCGCGTATTCGAGGAAGATATTCCCTTCAGTGCGGTGGTAGGCTTTTGGCGACCAGAGCTGGCCGTCGCTCGAGGATTGCTCGATCGCTTAGACGAGCCGCGTTTGAAGGCGGTTCTCGCCCACGAACGAGCCCATCTGTACTATCGCGATACGTTCTGGTTTTTTTGGCTGGGTTGGTTGAAGCGATCGACCCTGTGGTTGCCAAAAACAGAAGCGATTTGGGATGAGTTGCTGCTCCTGCGAGAAATTCGAGCCGATCGCTGGGCGGCACAACAGGTAGACGGGTTGTTACTGGCAGAATCGCTGTTGACCGTTGCTAAAGTGCCGTTTCAGTCGATGCCCTCTATCCCTTTCGGCGATCGCTCGGACGTGCGGGCTGCCTTGAGTTGCGATGCCCCTCGCAGTCGCTTAGAGGAACGGATCGAAGCCCTGTTGGAAGACGCGCCGCCAATCCCCAACTGGCAGCCCTGTTTGTGTCAGTGGTTGGCGTTGGCGCTCGTGCCGATGTCGGTCGTCCCATTTCATTATTAACCGCACCTTTAACGTTCGCCACACTCGAGGTCGAGGTCGTTAGGCAACGCCGGGCCTCCCCACCCGATCGCGAGAGTCGGTCGCCAGGAGAACCCCGACCGAGCGTTCGGAACCTTCGAGCGATCGCCGCGTGCGACGCTGCGGAGGGGCTTGGAACGTTGCGATCGTTCGTTTCTTGATTGTCGCTATCCATATCCATGACCGTTGATTTTCGCAACCGCAACACGATTTGGGCGTCCGTCGCCGTCGAAACCCTTGCCAAACTGGGACTGACGACGGCGGTAGTCTGCCCTGGATCTCGTTCGACGCCCCTCACGATGGCGTTTGCCACCCATCCCGACATCGAAGCCGTTCCAGTTCTCGACGAGCGTTCGGCGGCGTTTTTCGCCCTCGGACTGGCCAAGCGCACGGGACGGGCGACGGCGTTGGTGTGTACCTCGGGAACGGCGGGAGCGAATTTCTACCCGGCCGTCATCGAGGCGCGAGAAAGCCGCGTACCGTTGTTGGTGTTGACAGCCGATCGCCCGCCGGAACTGCGCCACTGTCATGCCGGACAAGCGATCGACCAACTCAAACTGTACGGCAACTATCCCACTTGGCAGACGGAGTTGGCACTGCCGGAACTCGATTTATCGCAGTTGTACTATCTGCGCCAGACGATCGCTTACGCTCTCGAACGCACGCGGTTTCCCGTGGCGGGTGCGGTTCACCTCAACTGTCCGTTTCGCGAGCCGTTACCTCCGATTCGCGAACCGGACGCCCAGGCGTTCGCCCGGCAGTTTCCCGACAGCTTTTTTGAAGGGTCGATTCCTTCGGAGGCGACGTTTTCTCTGACGTCGGCCGCGGATCTCGATCGCGCGTTTTCGGCTTGGTTCAAGTGCGATCGCGGGCTGATCGTGGCGGGTGTCGCCCAACCCGTCGAGGATAAAGCCTACTGTCAAGCGGTGGCGCATTTGGCGAAAACGTTGGGATTTCCGGTGTTGGCCGAGGGACTCTCGCCGCTGCGAAACTATGCCTCTCTCAATCCCCATCTCGTTTCGACCTACGACCTGATGCTACGAGACGAATCGATGGCGAAACGGTTGGTTCCCGAGGTGGTGGTACAAGTGGGAGATTTACCCACGAGTAAGGTATTGCGGGAGTGGTTGGCGGCGGTTCGGCCGCAGGTGTGGGTGTTAGACCCGAGCGATCGCAATCCCGATCCGCTCCACGGAAACACGAAGGTTTTACGGGTGGCGATCGAACGGTTGCCGATTCCCGATCCCGTGGTACCGCCGGGAGCGTCGGAGTTTTGCCGACAGTGGTGCGAGGCCGATCGTCAGGTACGCCAGCAGATCGATGACACTTTCGGCGATACCGACGATCTCGTGGAACCGAAGTTAGTTTGGACGCTCTCTGAGATCTTGCCTCCGGCGACGGGGCTGTTCGTGGCTAACAGTATGCCCGTGCGAGATTTGGAGTGGTTTTGGCAACCGAGCGACCGTCGCGTGCGGGTGTGGTGCAATCGCGGGGCGAACGGCATCGACGGGACGCTCTCGACCGCGTTCGGGGTCGCGTGGGAGGCTCCTACTGTATTGTTAACCGGAGATCTGGCGCTGTTCCACGATGCTAACGGTTTTTTGTTGCGGCAGCAGTTTCGGGGCAGTTTGACAGTGGTGTTAGCGAACAATCACGGTGGCGGTATTTTCGAGATGTTGCCGATTTCTCAGTTCGAGCCACCGTTCGAGGCGTTTTTCGCCACGCCGCAGTCTGTGGACGTCCCGTCGCTGTGTCGCGCGTACGGGGTCGAATACGAGGCGATCGCGTCGTGGCAACACTTGAAGCGCAGCCTAAAACAACTCCCCAAGACGGGAGTTCGCCTGTTAGAACTGAAAACCGATCGCAAAGTCGATGCTGCCTGGCGACAGCGGCTGTTCGAGAACGTTTCCCAAAACATCGTTAAGGGTTAAGACCGCCCTTGTAACAGGTTGAACTGACAGAGTAAATTCACGTTTTCGGGCGTGAGGAGTTTTTGCATTTCCGAAACTTGGTTGAGTAGGGAAATTTCGCGGGAAAATTCCTCTTCGAGAATTTGTAGGTAGCGATCGCGGGCTTCGGGGGTATTTTTGTTCTGCAACATCGTCAACGCCACTTTGATATTGGACATGGGACGACGCAGTTCGCGATCGAGGTTTTCCATCAATCCGTCTTTCGCGTTGAGAAACTGTTGCAGTCGCGTCAGTTCGTCGGACAGAGACGCCATGCGATCGAGGAGCAAGTCTTGCTTTTTAAACCGCGTTTCGATCGCCCGCAGCAGTTCGTCGGCATCGAAGGGTTTGACGAGGTAATCGTCTGCTCCGAGTTCGATCCCTTGTCGCATATCGGCGCGATCGGTTTTCGCGGTGAGAAAAATAAATGGAATCATTGCCGTTTCGCGGTCGGCTTGGAGGGTTTTTAAAACACCGTAGCCGTCGAGTTCGGGCATCATGATATCGCAAACGATTAAGTCGGGATTCTCAGAGCGAGCCAAATCGATTCCTTCGTAGCCATCTGCGGCACCGAGCGACTCAAAACCCTCTGCTTTAAGGATTTTGAGGATATTTTTTCGTAAAATTTGTTCGTCTTCGATAACTAGAACTTTTTTCATCGCTCGTTTCAAAACGTCGATCGTAGCTATTTTAGCCACATCACTTTAACACTGCCATCGCGCTAAAGCAGTTGTATTGTAGCATTGTGAAACTTTTCAGTCTTTGACGTCGAGTTCCTGTAAGTTTAAGAAACTTAAAGTCAGGGCGATCGCTGAAATCGGGCAGTGAGGAGACGACCGGGAAACGAGGAGACGAGGAAAAACCTGTGACCTGCCAACGGTCTTCACGGCTCGCCGCTTGTGGTTCGCGATCGATTCGCAAGGGTCTCTTCGTCCGTCGTGGTGGGAAGCACGACCGTCACCTGAGTTCCCCGTCCCGATTCGCTATCGACTTCGATCGTCCCGCCGTGCAAATCGACACATCGCTTGACGATCGCCAATCCCAACCCCGTACCGGGAATCGTCCCGACGTTTTTGGCGCGGTGGAACGACTCGAACAGACGGGGTAAGTCTTCTGGCGGAATTCCGATACCGCGATCTTCGATCTCGAAGACGATCTGACCGTCACACTCCCACAGGGCAAAGCGCACGGGAGCTTCTGGCGGTGAGTATTTGAGGGCGTTGGAGAGTAAGTTAGACAAAATTTGTCGCAGGAGCTTTTCGTCGGCGCGAATCCATAGGGATTGATGGGGAAGTTCTTTGGCGAAGGCGCGATCGCGACCGATGCTGTTACTCAGCTGCGTCGTCAGACGCTGACAGAATTCTGTGAGTTCGACTTCTGAGGGGTTGAAGTTGAGGGTTCCAGCTTCGCTCTTGGCAAAGGTGAGAACGTCGTCGAGCAGTTCGGTCATGTGACGGACGGCCGACTGAATTTGATCGAGTTGCTCGAGTTGTTCTTCGCGACTCCACTCGTACCGGTGCAGCAGTTGCGCCGAGGACTGAATCACCGCTAAAGGCGTTCGGAATTCGTGAGAAGTCATGGAGACGAAGCGAGATTTGAGGTCGATGAGTTCTCGTTCTTTTTCGATGGCTTTGATAACTTCGGTTTCGGCACGTTTGCGTTCGGTGATGTCTTGACCGAAGCCGATGGTGGTTCCGTCAGACAGGCGGACGTTCGCCCAGGACATTTCGAGTGGGTGGCCGTCGCGACGGCAAACGGTGAGGTCTTGCCATCCCGAAACGGCGGCGCGTACGTATTCGAGAACTTGCTGTCGGTATTCTGGGTCGGGATAGCAGGCGGCAAACAGGTTGATGTTTTGGGCTTCGTGCAGAGACCAGCCGAGGGTTTCTTCAAAGCAGCGGTTGACGAGTTTCGGGGTGGCGTCGGGGTTGAGGAAGCAAATGGCGACGGGAATGCGATCGAAAACGGTTTGCAAGATTTCGGTTTGTTGTTTGAGGGTCGCTTCGGCTTGTTTGCGATCGCTGATATCTTGGACGACAGCAACGAAGTAAGGATCGACGCTGGGTAGCGAGCCGTATTCTGTCTCGGAGGTATCTTGTACGACGGAGATCGTCACGTTCGTCCACACGAGAGACCCGTCGGACTTTTGGTAACGTTTTTCGAGGGCGCAGGTATTGACGCGACCGCTCAGCAGGTTGTGGAGACACTGTCGCGTTATCTCGAGGTCTTCTGGGTGCGTCATCTCCAAACACCCCGTTCGTCCGAGTTCTTCGGCACTGTAGCCGAGAATGTCGCAGAGCTTTTGGTTGACGAACTGCCAGTGTCCCTGTAAGTCTACTTGGGCGACGCCGACAGCCATCTGCTCGAACAGCGATCGAAATTTGGCTTCGCTCCGTTGCAGGGCGACCGTCCGCTCGGCCACTTTGGCTTCGAGTTCTTGGTTGAGCTGGCGTAAGGCTTCTTCGGCCTGTTTGCGAACGGTCACGTCTTGGGCGATGCCGACAATTTGCTCGGGAGTCCCATCGGCGGTGCGCGTGAGGATGGTTTCGCGACTGTGAATCCAACGCCAGTCGCCGTCGGCTCCCCGCACGCGAAACTCGCGCTCTGAGACGTCGTCTTCGGCCAGTTCGGCAACGCGTTCTCGCTGTTCGCTCAGACTGTAGATGTCGTCGGGATGAACGACGAGGGTGAGGAATTGTGAAGACATGGCTTGAATGCGTTCGGGGGTGTAGCCGAGCAGTTGGGTGACTTGTCGGTTGACGTAGACGTTGCGCTCGGCGAGGAGGTCGTAGACGTAGAGAACGTCTGGGGTGGCGTCGGCAATTTGCTGGACGAGACGCTGTTGTTTTTGTAGGGCGATTTCAAACTGTTTGCGCTCGGTGATGTCGATGCCGACGGTGACGGCGGCGCGGCCGCGATCGTATTTTTGGGCGACGACGAGGTACTGACGCAGGGTCTCGCCGATGGGGGTGTCGATGACGCGGCCGGCGGTTCGGCCGTCGCTGTCGAGGAACTGCCGCACGAATTCGGAAAATTGGGCGTTGCTGCCTTGGAATCCCACGTCTCGGCCGACAAAGTCTTCGGGGTCGAGACCGTAGGCGGTGGCGAGGTGGCGGTTGACGCCTTGGTAGCGTCCGTCGGAGCCGATCCAAGACACGAAGCCAGGAATGGCGTCGAGGACGGCTCTCATGCGATCGTTGGTGTGTTGGAGGTCTTGTTGGGTTTGTTGGCGTTTGCGAATTTCAGCCCGGAGGATTTCGTTAGTACTGCGGAGTTGGGCGGTACGGGCTTCGACGCGACGCTCGAGTTCGCTGGCTAGGGTTTTGATGGCGTCTTCGGCTTGTTTGCGGGCGGTGATGTCTCGGGCGACCCAGAGAACGGCGCGATCGTTGCGGGGGTTGGGGTTGGCGTTGCGGGCGACCCAGACGACGGAGGTTTGGGCGATGGGGGAGATGCGGGCTTCAAACCACAGGGGAGACTCGCCGTCGGGAAGGCTGTACTCGAAGCGGACGGTTTGTCGGGTTTGAAGGGCTTGCCGGATTTGTTGGAGGAAGTCGTCGGCGTAGCCGTCTTCAAAGAAGCAGGAAATGGTGCGATCGATCCACAGGCTGACGTCGGGATCGACGGGATCGGGGCTGGGAAGTCCCACTTCGAGGCGATCGCCGTCGAGGTCGATTTCGAGGACGATGTCCTGCATCGCCGACAGAATCGTTCGCAGTTGGGAGTAACTGGTGGCGAGTTTTTCTTGGAGGAGTGCTTGTTCGGCAGTTTCTCGCTCGATCCGCTTTTGCAGTTGGGCGACGTGGTATCGGAAGTCGGCGGCTTCTCGCAGTAGGGCGCGTTGGGGGAGGCTTCCGACGAGGCGATCGCGGTTGTCGAGAACGGGTAGGGCTTGTAAGGGCGTGTTCTCGAACCAGCGACTGAGGGTGTCCCATTCGGGGGGTTGGGATTCTCGGATGCGGGGAAACGTCCGCACCATGACCTCGCCGACGGGTTGGGTTCGATCGAAGTTGGGGTTTTCGACTAAATGCAGCAGTTGGGTTTCGCCGAAGGCTCCGACGAGACGACGGCGATCGCAGATAAAGACCGTGGTTTTACAGTTTTGGGAGAGTCGGGCGATCGCGTCGGACACCGGAGTTTCCGGGGTCAAGGTTTGGGGATGGCGATCGATGGCTTGGCGAATCGCGCGATCGAACATAATAGGTCGCTTATCGGAGGAGGACGGTTCGAGGCGGGGCGAAGGTCGAGACGATTTTGGGTTTGCGTAGTTTCACGTAGGTCGGCAACCTAGGAATTACTGATAAAAAAATCCGCGATCTCGACAATTTTCAAACTATTTTTTTGGGAATAGACTGATAGATATACGGGAGAAATATTAAAGCTTTTTCCAAACTCTAACATAGTTTTCAAAAAGTCAAGATGTTTCTTCAAAAAAATTGATTTTCTTCAAACGAGATCGGTGTTTCACGTTGAGATCCCCCAAATTTGAGGGGCGTACCGGAGTTTGGAGCGAGTTCGAGGTATGGTGATGTCTCCAGTTCGACCGTTTAAAAAGCAACGCTTAGTCGAAGCGATCGCGAGAATTTATCAAGCGCAAAAAACGGGGAAATTGTCGGTTTCTCGCGGCCGTCGTTGTTGGGATTTATATTTCGAGAGCGGTCGTCTTGCTTATGCGATCGATCCCGTTCATCGCGTCCGACGCTGGTATCGCGCCCTCGAACGGTATTGTCCCGACGCTCCCGAGGCGTTATTCGCACCGTCCGATCGCGAGGAGGTGTGGGAATACCAATGCTTGCAAGAGGCGATCGTCGGCGATCGCATCACCATATCGCAAGCCAAAAGTATTCTGTACGCGAACGCCCGAGAAGTTTTGTTTTCGCTCCAGGGCGTCACCGATACGACGTATCGCTGGCAAGATCGAACCCTCGATCGCCCCACCCTCTTCGTTCCCCTGTCGCTGTCGGCGTTAGAACTCAAACAACTGTTGCGAGACGTGCGGGCGTTATCTCAACAGTGGTACAGCTTGGGACTGCGCCCGCCAGATGCCAATCGCGCTCCGCGTCTCGCTCGTGACGGTCATGCTTCTGGTTCGGCCTTTCTCAACCTCCTCGAAGCGTTCGACGGACGCCATACGGTTTGGGATCTACTGGTTCGCCTCGATTCGTCAATGTCCGTCGTCACTCGCCTGCTGCACCACTTCCTCGAACAGAACATTCTAAGCTGGAAAACCCTTAAAGACGTTCCCCTCCGGGAAAAATCGCCCGTCCGAGTGCCGAAGATCGCCTGTTTGGACGATAGCCTCACCGTTCGCAACAGTCTCGAGAGCATCGTCTCTCAAGCCGGATATCGCTTTCAGGGCTTTCAAGACGCCGTCGAAGCCGTTCCGGCCATCATCGAACAACCACCGGACTTGCTCTTTCTCGATCTGGTGATGCCCGTCGCCAACGGGTACGAAGTCTGCACCCAACTGCGTCGCGTGTCGGCACTCGAGTCGATGCCCATCGTGATTTTAACGAGCAAAGACGGAGTGGTCGATCGCCTGCGCGCTCGTTGGGTCGGGGCCTCGGACTTCCTCACCAAACCCGTCTGCAAAACTACCGTTCTCAAAATACTCTTCGAGTACCTTTCCGAATCGAACGATGTCGCATTGAATCCGATTTCGTCTCAGTTTACGTCTCCACTCAATTCTCAATTCGAGTTTGCATGATGTTTCAGTTTCAAGTTCCCACTCGATCGCCCACCGAGATCGACATCCAGCTCTCGGCCAAAGGAATTCCTATGACCTCCTCCATTGCGTACAAACTCATTGTTCTCCCTGATAGTGTGTTGACGCGAAGCTTGCTAGTTCAGCATAATTTCCGTCCGGTTCCCATCGCCCCACAGTTTCTTTACCGGGAACTCGATCGCGCGACCACTGCGACGATCGCCGAGAAGCTCGAACGAATTCCTCTCCCCAATCGAGAATCTTCGCAATATATCGTGACCGATCGCTCGTTTCAAGCAAGCAATCTACTGTTTGAATTTCTCAACGCTCAACCGCTAAGTATGTTTCGGGCTGACAATCCTTACGATTGGTTTCCATCTCTTCTCGAGCAAAAATCGCTATTCTTTAACTATCAACCGATTTTCGATTTAGAAGTCGGCGAGATCGTCGGACACGAATGTTTCGCCCGAGCTACATCGATAACGGGAACCTGTTTGAACGGTCGTCAACTCCTCGACGCGGCAACGGTGACGGGATTGACTCCACAATTCGACGATTTAGTTCGAACGCTGTGTCTCCCGACGATCGCGAAGTTTCCCCCACACCAAACCTTTTTTATTAATGTTTCTCCGGTAACGTTGGTACGTCAACCGCAGTTTCTCGCCGATACGTATACGCTCACCCAGGAATTGAACTTACCGACGACGAACCTCTTTTTCGAGGTTTCTGAAGCGGAGTTGTTACACCAACCCGAGCGAGTTCGCAACGCTATCTCGCAGTTACGAGAGTGGGGATTTGGGATTTCAATCGACGATTTTCGCGGGGATTTGTCCCTCGATTGTCCCTTGCGAGATATCTATCCTAACGCCATAAAATTTGAAGGAGAGCGCATTCGACAAGGACGCCGCGATCGTGAGGTTTTCGATCGCCTCGCTCGTAGCATCGACACCGCCGACGAGTTGGGTATCGCCACGATCGCCAAACACTTAGAAACCGCTGTAGATCTCGACGATTGCCGTCAGTTAGGCATCGACTTCGGACAAGGTTTCGTATTGGGACGCCCCCAACGGACGATACGGTGACGCAGGAACGGGAGCTTTTACAGTCGCCAGTCGCCAGTCGCCAGTCGCCAGCCTTTTACAGTGAGCCGCGAAGCAGTGAGCAGTGAGCAGTGTTTCAGTCACCAGTCACCAGTCACCAGTGAAGACAGTCAACAGGTAACAGTTGCTCCCCTGCTCCCCCTCTCCCTTGCTCCCCCTCTCCCCCTCTCCCTGTCTTCCCTCTTCCCTCTTCCCTGAAGAAACTCCCTTGCTCCCCTGCCTCGATCGCCTCATGTAAATTTCTGGCAGTTTTAGGGATTTTTTGTCGTCCAGGTTGCAATCAGCTCGGGAAATTATCGCTAACCTGAGAGTAAGGGACTTAAAGCGACAGGTTGAGGACGTGCCATCGCAAGCCGACGATGGCACGTCC
>NZ_JAQNCQ010000114.1:0-36170 GCF_028368005.1 Geitlerinema sp. CS-897
AGAAACTGTCAACTGTCTCCACTGTTCACTGCTCACTGTTCACTGCTCACTGTAAAAGGCTGGTGACTGTAAATCTATTGCCAGTTGCCGATCGCCACAAACGGCGCCCAGAAAAACGGATGGTTGTACGGTGACTCTCGCAAGAGATGGAGTTGGGCGCGGCGTAAGGCTTCTGCCTTGTTCGGTCGCGGCTGTTGGGTCAGTTGGCGGTAAAATTCGTCCATGAGTTGGGTCGTCGAGCGATCGCGAACTGACCATAGGGTGGCGAGAGTGCTGCGAGCGCCCGATCGCACGGCCATTCCGGCTAAACCCAATACTGCTCGTTCGTCTCCTAACGCGGTTTGACAGGCACTGAGTACCAGTAAGTCGATCGATCGGCCGAAGCGGCGAGCTTGCAACCAGCGATCGAAATCTCTGACGTTCAGGCGGCCGTCCCAGGTGAGCAGAAACGTATCGTCGGCGTTGGAACTAAACTGACCGTGGGTGGCGAGGTGAACGATGTTGAAATCGCGCGATCGCACTTGGGTTTCGAGCTGTTGCTCGGTGAACTTATCGTCAAGTAAAACCCGCGTCGGCAAATATCGGGCAATGCGATCGAGTTCGGTGGCGACTCCGGGGAGTGCGGGAAATCCTCGGCGAGCTTCTGTCAGTCCGCCACTGAGAACCTGGGGGCGATCGGGTAACGGAGATTGTGGTGCGAACAGGTACAAGCTGGGACTCAGAGCGATCGCGTAGCGTTCGATGAGATAGCGTTTGCCGTCGTGTAACGCTGCTAGGGGTAGGGTTTGTAACGCGCTGTCGAGAACGAACACCAGGGTTTCGATCTCTTCTCGTTTTAAAACGTCTTCTTCGGGTTTTAACAGCCAGTCGTAGAGGGTTTGAGAAATTTCGAGTCTATCGAGATCTGAATAGGCTAGGTGTAGCGATTCGAGCATTTTCGCTACTTTTTCTTCAACTTGGGTTTGAGAAACCTCAGTTGAAAACAGTTGTAGGGGATGCCCGGCCACGGAGAGAATGACGAACAGGCGATCGGGTAAAACGATCGGGTAAACCACTGCGGCGTGGGGATCGATGGCGTCGATCGAAACTGGCCGAACGTCCAAACAGGCTTCTCGAAAGAAGTTGTCGAGTTCGGCCAGTTGTAAAGATTCGATCGCCTTTCGCGCTTCGCCCACTAGGGCATCGAACCGGTCTCGATCGCGCGATCGGTGCAGTTCGGCTTTTTGGAGAAGCAAGCTGACAAATTCTCGATAGACGGGTTCGACCTGCTCGCGGAAGGAAAATCGCAAGTCCGTCTCGAACGAGGCTAAATCTCCCCGAACGACCTTCAACGTCGCGACGGCTTCGCGATAGGCGACGAGGGCGTTGTCATAGTCGCTTTGTCGGGCTAGAACGCGTCCTAACTGCCATTGCCACCGTGCTAGCAAGTCGGGGGTATGGATGGCTTGCGCCAGAGCCAGCGATCGCTCGGTGAGGGTTCGGGCGTCTTCGAGTTGTCCGAGGCGTTCGTAGAGATGTCCGAGTTCTCCCAAGCTGTAAGATCGAGCGCGGAGATCCCCCAATTCTGCGGCTTCCGTTGCCGCTCGTGCCAACAACCTCGCGACGGTTTCTCGGTCGTTGGGGAACAGGCGCTGCCAACTTTGTGCCAAGTTGACTCGCGCGTATACCGAGCGGCGACTGACCGGTAGGGTTTCGAGCAGTGCGGTGATTTCGGGTAACAGCGATCGCGCCCTATCGAACTCGTCGGTTTCGATCCACAAGCTTAACCGATCGAGCTGCACTTCTAGGCGATCGAGTCCCTCGCTGCGTCGCGCGACCCAGTCATAGGCGTCCAAGGCGGTTTCCGTATCTCCTAAATCCCGTGCCGTATCGCTCAAGCTCAGCAACGCCCCCCGCACCCCCTCTTCATCTCCCACCGCCGTCGCCACAGCTAAACTCCGCTCTAAAATTCGCTGCGCCTCTCCGATTCGACCCATCATGTGCAGGACTGTTCCCAAGCTCCGCAACCCTCGGGCTTTCAGGGTGGAGTCTGGAGTCTCTTCGAGCTGTTGCGTGACGCGTTCGAGGAGGACTTTCGCCCGTCGATACAGTCCCAAGGTTTGCAACGCCTGTGCTTGGTTGATTTGGCTGCCGAACCGTCCGGTCTCATCGGCGATCGCGATGTAAGTGGTTTCGGCCGCTTGCCACGTCGCGAGGGCGCTTTCGGGATCGCCGCGCTCGAACTGCCACTGTCCGAGGGTGTTGAGGAAGAGGGCGCGAATTTGCCGTTCGACGTCCGTAGACGGATCGGGGCTGAGGAGCGATCGCACCCGGTCGAGGGCGTCTCCGGCCGCGTCCCACTGTCCGAGCCGTTGGTAGGCCAGAGATAGATAAATGCGACTGAGGGCTTCGTTGAGGCGATCGTGGCGGCGATCGTACCCTCGGGCTGCCGTTTCCCAGACCGACGCTGCTTCTGCAAACCGCCCGGCTTCATAGTATTGTTGACCTCGGGCGATGGGGTCGAGTTGGGAAGAGGAGAGGGAGAAGGGGAGCGAGGGAGAGGGGGAGAAGGAGAGCGGGGGAGAAAGGGCGATCGAGGTGGAGATCGACAGTCCTACCAAAAACATTGACATTTTATTTATTTTGTGGTAATAGGCGTGCGATCGATTGTCTATCGAGAGCCAATGTGGTATGGATCGAAGGTGTTAAAAAACGTTAAGCCAAAAAAAGTCAAACTCACTGGGAACATTTTCCCAGCTCGTTCAGACTAAACCTAATAAAAGTCGCCAAGTCCGTCGCTAGGACGCGCAACTCCCCTGGATCGCTCTGAACAGAAGCCCTTCTCACACAGAGTCAAACCAACTGAGATTGCGTGTTCCCACCGATCTAGACAATATCAGTGTCCATGCTGTAAATTGGCGACTGTTATGCGTACAGCGAGACTGAGAACCGATCGTACCCGCGTAGGGTGTGTTAGGCGGTCAAACAAGCTGGATTAAACAACAACCTGTTTAATTCCGCCGTAACGCACAGTCAACTAGATGCTAGATGCGTAGGGTACATTCGACAAACCGTTAGCGAGGAAGAGGAGCGATAAGTGACTGCACTCGGAAGTTTTAACGAAATTTTGATTGGAGACGAGCGAGATAATTTGCTCGGTCTCACACAGACCAAAGGAGCTGCGGCTGGTTCTGCGGGTGACGATACCCTCAGCAGCGTTCTCAACGGAGATCCCAACCTTGGCTCGTTACTCTTCGGAAACGAAGGCGACGACTACATCAACAGTCAAGGCGTTGCTGACAGCGTCTTTGGCGGAAAAGACAACGACACCCTGTTTAACGATAGTGGTCGCGTCTTAATGTCTGGAGACCTTGGCGACGATGTTGTCATGTCTGAAGAAGGTGGGAACACCCTGTTCGGTGGTGGCGGTAACGACTACCTGATGGCGGAAGAAGCCGAAAACATTTTCCTCGGAGGAGAAGGCAACGATTCGTTAGTCGGTCTCGAAGGCGACGATACCATGGCCGGCGGCGACGGCGCCGACTACATCAAAGGTGGCCCCGACGACCCGAGCTTGATGTTCGGTAACGCCGGTTCTGACACCATGGAAGCCGGAAACGCTGGTGACAGCATGTACGGTGGTAAGGACGACGACACCGTAACCTACGGCAGCGATGTCGCTGGTGAAGGTGGAGTCCTGTTCGGCGACCTCGGTGCCGACTACCTGGCTGTACTCAGCGACAGCATCAGCGGTGCGATTCTCAACGGTGACGTCGATCCCACTGGCGGTGCGATCGCCGGAACTGATGTCGGCGACGACACCCTCTATGTCGCAGCCGGAAGCGACCACTTGATGGCAGGTAATGCTGGAGACGACGTACTACGTCTCGGCGACAGCGTTGGCGGTGGCGTCACCATGGCTGGCGGTCAGGGTAACGATGTCTTTACCGGAAGCTCTAGCGGTGAATCGTTTGCCTTTGGCGATGCTGGCGACGACATGATGGAGTTGAGCTTCGCCGGTGGCGGACAAATGTGGGGCGACAACCCCACTCTCACCGACGGCTTCGGTAACGACACGATTATGGCGTCCGGAAGCGGCGTCACCGTGGCTGGCGACAACGAAAACGCCGGAACCGCTGGTGGGGACGACTACCTCATCTCGCAAGACGGCGGAAACAACCTCATCGGTCACAGCGGTAACGATGTCCTCTCTGGAACCGCAGCCGGCGGCGACAGTATGGACGGCGGTCTCGGTAACGACACCTATATGTTCACCGACGGCGACAACATCGTCTTCGACGAAGAGGGTCTGAACACCTACATGGGTGTAAACGCTCTCAACACCACCGTCACCGTTAAACCGACGGATGAATTTGGCGGTGAAGCCACCTGGTTCGTTCAAGGGGATCAAAGTGTTGTCGAACGCGGTTTGACCTCTGGCGGTCTGATTACGGACAACCAAGCCCCCGACATCATCGGGTTCTCTGGTACGGTGACGGGTCAAGTCAACACCAGTGGCGGCGATGACGAGATTCAAGCGCTTAACGTTGCCTCGACCGGTTCGGTCATGGGTGGTGAAGGTAACGACACCATCGAGATTACGGGCAGCGTGGCTGCTGGCGGTATGGTCGATGGCGGTGCTGGTGACGATCTGCTGGATATCAGTACCCTTGGTGGTGCAGTCGATGGTGCAGAAGGCAGCGATACTATCAATATCGATGCGGTTGCGGCTGGTGCGACTGTTTCCGGTGGAGATGGCAACGACTTCTTCAACGGTACGAACGGTTCGATTCCTTTTGTCGGAGCAGGCGCTGTCATTGATGGTGGAGCTGGCGAAGAGAAAATCGTTATCCAAAGCCTAGGCTCGGATGCTGCTGGTGTCGAAGGTGCTGCAATCACCCTCACTGGTGGTAATGATGATAGTGCCGATCAGCTTGGTGTTGGCACAGATGCAACCAGCACTTTTGGAACGAGTACTCCGGCTGTATTCATTGATGCGGGTGGCGGAGATGATATTCTCCAAGGTGCGAAGTACGGTGGAGATGTTCTGCTCGGCGGTGTTGGAAACGATCAGCTTTATGGTGGTCCGGGTCCTGATGCTGGTGATTTCACTCAATTCGCTACCTTAGCTCAGGCCGGTTCGATGAATGATGCACTGGCAGGGCTGATACAAGTATCTGGTGGCGATAGCCTCGACGGTGGTGCTGGTAACGACGAATTTGTCTTGCGGCGTACGAACGAAACTGGTGCAATTCAGGGTCTGCTCAATCAATTCAGCCGTCCTGCTGGTAGCAATCCCGATCTGGCATTCAGCGGTACTAATGGTGAGAATGTCCTGAACCCCGATCCTCGTACTGGTGCGACTGATATCGGTGGGACGCAAGCTCCATTTAGCCCCTTTGAATATAGTGTCGCCGATGGTGCTTCTGCAAACAACGGGATTCTAGTTGGAACGGATGGTGCTGCGATTACGCAGATTGGCGATCAAATTGGAGACAGCAACGGTTCCACCGCAGGTGGCTCAGCTTCTGTGATTGACGCTGGCTATCTCACTGCCGGCTTCAACGTTGATACCTTGACTGGCTTCACCGCCAATACAGACAAGCTCGTTTTGGAAATCAATGCATTCACTGCCTACGATAATGCAGGAAATGTAGGAACTGCTCTAGCTACCTTTAACGGAGCTGGTGCTCTCTTCGGACAAATCGATCCCGATCTCGTCGCTGGTACTGACGCTGACAAGATCCTCAACAACTATGATTCAGGTAGTGCTGCCTTTGCTGGTGACTTTGCAAAAATCGATCAAGGGCTCGCTGGTGTGGGTAGTATTGGAAGCTTAGACGATTTAGGTCAAGTCAGCTACGACAACACGAGCGGTGGCTTGTACATCGGTAACGGCACGGTGATGACTCTCATGGCAGTCATTCCTGGTCTCACTACAGCTAGCATTACTGATGCCAACAACCTGGTTGATTTTCAAAGTGAAGCTGACCTGAGCGCAGGTGGCGGTTTCACACTTCTCTAATTAGACGACTTCACATCTAATTAGAAGCTGGTAGGGTGGGCAATTGCCCACCCTATTTCTGTTTTCGCACCTTCCCCAATTTCCACACGCCAAAAACCCGTAGGGTGCTGTGACGCGGGCAGAAACATTATCGCCTCCCAGCCTTTCATGAAAATCCCGCGTCACGCACCGCCCCCAATCGACCCATGAAACACCTCCGTATCGCCCCCCAACCAACCCATGCAACGCCTCCGTATCGAGGCATTTTGTGAAAATGGATGGGGATTCGATTCGTCGGTTGGCGGCGTTGATGTGGGTGCGGGGTTTGTGGGTTGGCGCGGTGCGTGACGCGGGAATGTCATTTGACGGTGGGATGCAGCATTTTTACCCCCGCGTTTTGGGGATTCGTCGGTTGGCGGCGTTGATGTGGGTGCGGGGTTTGTCGGTGGGCGCGGTGCGTGACGCGGGAATGTCATTTGACGGTGGGATGCGGCATTTTTGCCCCCGCGTTTTGGGGATTTGTCGGTTGGCGGCGTTGATGTGGGTGCGGGGTTTGTGGGTTGGCGCGGTGCGTGACGCGGGAATATCATTTGACGGTGGGATGCGGCATTTTTGCCCCCGCGTCACAGCACCCTACGGGGTGTGCGTGTTGAAAACTGTTAAAATAAATATGCGTTGTATCGCTGTTTTTGTCCGGTGAAGTTGCCTCAAAATGCCATCATCGCACCAGCCAAACTGACTGAGTATCTTCTCAAACCCAAACCGTTTGATGATAAATCTGCTTTTTTACTCCGAGCCGGATATTCCCGAGAGAATTGGCAACAATTAGAAGTGGATTTAAGGCAACAAATTTTAACTCGAGATGCCATGTTTATCGAAGAAAATATATTTGGAAGAAAATACCAAATTATAGGAATTCTGACCGGGCGTAATAATATTGAATTAAATATCGTAACGATCTGGATGTTTGAACTTGCGACTCAAAACTTTAAATTTATAACTCTGTTTCCCAACAAGGAGAAAAACCGTGAAATTTGAGTATTTTAGCCGCGTCGTTTTACAGGCAGATTTACCTAAATATCGACTGCAAAAAGGTGACGTGGCAACCGTCGTTGAATACCATCAAGTCCCCGATGCTGAAGATGGCTATACGTTGGAAGTCTTTAACGCTCTTGGAGAAACGCTTGCCGTTGTCACCGTGAGTGAGTCTCAAATTGCGCCTTTGCAACGAAACGAACTTCTTCAAGTGCGTCAATTGAGCGATGTTTCGGGGTGACAAGAGGAATTGAATGGGGTTCGTCGGTTGGCGGCGTTGATGTGGGTGCGGGGTTTGTCGGTTGGCGCGGTGCGTGACGCGGGAATTTCATTTGACGGTGGGAGGCGGCATTTTTGCCCCCGCGTCACAGCACCCTACGGTTGTTCGTCGGTGGGGAACCGTAACGGTGGGTGCGGGGTTTGTCGGTGGGCGTGGTGCGTGACGCGGGAACGTCATTTGACGGTGGGAGGCGGCATTTTTGCCCCCGCGTCACAGCACCCTACGGGGTTTGTGTCTGTTACCATAAAAACACAAAAATGTCAATAATTGGGATGGGGTTTTCGTCCCATCACCCCATCATCCCATCATCTCAGTACGGGTCTTGGTTTCGGTTGAAGCGATGGATGGTGGAATAAGGCCAATCGGTGGGATTTTGACATAACCCATGTTTGACGGGATTTTTATGAATATAATCGAAATGGTTTTTAAACTCCCGTTTGTCTCGCATTCGACGATCGAAAAAACGACGTTGCCATAGATTACGTTCCCCTCGTTCGTATCGAGAGCGGGTTTCGGGAATTTCCAAATTTAAAATCCGACGAATTTTCCGCGTTACATGGGTTTTAATTAACCGCATTCGCGTCGAACAATTCCCATCGTTTTCGGGTAACGTCCAAAGGGTATGAAAATGGTCGGGAAGGAGAACGAAGGCATCAATTTGAAATGGATATTTTTGACGAACTCGTTCGATGGCTTCCCGCAGCGTTTTCCGCGCAATGGTTCGACACAACCAAGGCTGTCGATGATAGGTGACTTGCGTGATAAAAAACGTGGCTCCCGGCGTGCGATCTCGTCGGTAATTGGGCATAGCCGTCGTTCAAACAACACCCAGATATTGTACCGTAGGGTGCTGTGACGCGGGGCAAAAATCTTCGCCTCCCACCGTCCCCTGAAAATCCCGCGTCACGCACCGCCCCCAACCGACCCATGAAACACCTCCGTATCGCCCCCCAACCGACACAAACCACACAACCTCGTCTCGAATCCCACCAACCAATGGAACCATAACCCCATCGAGGCATTATGGAGATCGATCCCGATGATGGGTTGGGATTCGATTCTTCGGTGGGAACCGTAACGGTTGGTGTGGAGGTGGGTCGGTTGGAGGCGGTAAGGTGGGTGCAAGGTGGGTCGGTGGGCGCGGTGCGTGACGCGGGACGGTCATGAGACGGTGAGATGCGATAATTGGGTTGTCCGCGTCACGGCACCCTACGGGTTGGATTCGATCGATTGTTGGGGACGGTGATGTGGTTCGGGGGTTTGTCGGTGGGCGCGGTGCGTGACGCGGGACGGTCATGAGACGGTGAAATGTGATAATTGGGTTGTCCGCGTCACGGCACCCTACGGGTTGGGATTCGATTTGTCGGTGGGGGCGGTAAGGTTGGTGTGGAGGTTTGTCGGTGGGCGCGGTGCGTGACGCGGGACGGTCATGAGACGGTGAGATGCGACAATTTTCTTGCCCGCGTCACGGCACCCTACGGTTGTTAATCGGTTTAATCCCCATGTCCACGAACTGGAACCATATCACCCACTTCAGCCAAACTCTCACCCAACGGGTTGGTAAGAAACTTATCGACGACTTCGGTGCGGCGACGCCAGAGGAAAAAAACGATGGTAGCCTCGTCACTAAATCTGATGTTTGGGCGGATAACGCCCTCAGTGACGCGATCGCCAAGGAATTCCCCGAACATGGCATCCTCACGGAAGAAGGTAGCCAAACGTTCCCCGATCGCGAATGGTGTTGGGTTATCGATCCTATCGACGGAACCACCAATTTCGCCCGAGGTATTCCTGTCTGGGGTATCTCACTCGGTTTACTCTATCGCGGTACGCCGGTCTTTGGGCTGGTTCACTTTCCCCCCATCCAACAGACGTTTCACGGCTTCTGGAACGGAGAGACGAGGCTAGAGGTTCCCAGCGGTGCGTATTTCAACGGCGAACCGATTCGCGTGAGTCCTGACGAACCTTCGGACAATCACCTTTTCAGCTTCTGTTCTCGCAGCGTCTCTTGGGTCAAGCATCCTTTTCCCTGCAAAATTCGTATGGTGGGTGCGGCGACGTACAATCTGTTGACGGTGGCGTCGGGCATTTGCTTGGGGGCAGCGGAAGCCACGCCCAAGGTTTGGGATATTGCGGCGGTGTACGCCATTGTACGAGCGGCGGGGGCAGCTTGGGTTTTTTTGGATGGAGAGTCCGTGTTTCCGTTAGTCGAACATCAGGATTATCTCAAACGGCCGGTTCCGTCGTTGGTGGTCTCGCGGGAGGCGTTGGTGGAGGTGTTTCGCCGACAGATTTCGCCTGAATAACGCGGAACGCTCGGAAACTAGCGATTTTCAGCGATGCGGTGGGCGGTTCTTAAAATCTGTCCGGCTAATACGGCAGCCCCGAACCCGTTATCGATGTTGACGACGCCGATTCCCGCCGCACAGGAGTTTAACATGGTCAACAACGGGGCGACGCCGTTAAAACTGACGCCGTAGCCGATGCTGGTGGGAACGCCGATGACGGGACAATCGACGAGTCCGGCGACGACGCTGGGTAATGCGCCTTCCATTCCGGCGACGACGATCAGAACGTGGGCTTTGGTGAGGAGGTGGCGGTTGTCTAGCAGACGGTGCAGTCCCGCAACGCCGACATCCCACAACCGCAATACTTCAAACCCGCAGAGTTCGGCGGTGGTGGCGGCTTCTTCGGCGACGGGGAGATCGGCGGTTCCGGCACTGAGAACGCCGATCGCACCGGGATAACGGGGTTCGAGGGGATGAGGGGCGATCGCACAAATTCTCGCTTGGGGATAGTAACGCACGTCCCGCACGCGATCGCGCACTTGGGCGTATACTTCTGCTGAAACGCGGGTTGCCATCACCGTCGGATGGCGATCGTGCATGGCTAACATAATTTCGGCAATTTGTTCGGGGGTTTTATCTTGTCCCCAAATCACTTCAGGAAATCCGGTTCTCAAACTCCGATGGTTGTCAATTTTGGCAAAGTCTCCAACCGGTTCGTAGGCGAAGTGTTTTAACTTTTCCAAGGCCGTTTTGGGATCGAGCTGTCCCATCGCTACAGCATCGAGTAGTATTTTTAGAGTATCGGCATCCATATTTTTCAGTCGCCAGTCACCAGTCGCCAGTCACCAGTCATACTCTACCCTTTTCCGATAAGCTAGGTTTCAAGAAGTCTTTACCACATCCCCCCTTAGCCCCCCTTTCAAAGGGGGGTTGGGGGGATAGAGGGACTTGCCGGGTTGGGCAAAACCAGTATTTGAGTCCTCGACTCCGCTCGGACTCAACGTTGAGCGGAGTCGAAGCGAGCGAAGTCGAAGTGTTGAAATTCGGATTCCGTATCACCAGATATTTTTGGGATTTTAAACGCAGTATTGACGAAAAATTTAAAGGTTTTACATTTCGATCTATTCTTCAATTGAGATTTCATAAATATTCCAAAATGCACCGCCCGATGCCGAATATTTAATGTTTTGAAGATCGTTCCGAATCGCACCCATTGACAAAGGATTGACGAGGTAAATAAACGGTAATTGTTCTTGGACGATGGTTTGAGCTTGGGCGTAAATTGCTTTGCGTTCTTCGTCTCCAAAAACTTGAGAGCCTTGAATATAAAGCCGCTCGATTTCTTTCTCCCACTCTGAAACTTCTCGTCCTTCAAGTTCCATGACTTCCGATTTTTGGTTGAAGGAGTGCAAAGTTCCGTCAACCGACCAAATCGTCAACCCGCCGTGAGGTTCGATACTCCCCGTAAAGCCGAGTAAGTGACATTCCCAATCGAGATCGTTCGAGAGTTTGCTGACGAGGTTGTTGAAATCGATGGGAGTAAAGTTAACTTTAATGCCAATTTGACTTAAATCTTGCTTGATTTGAGCGCCGAGTGCTTCGCGAACTTGATTCCCTGCGTTGGTGATGAGGGTAAATTCGACGCGATTTCCTTCAGCATCGAGGAGGCGATCGCGATCGTCGTATTGGAAACCCACACCGAGCAACAGTTCCTTGGCTTTTTTAATGTCGTAATCGTAAGCGGGAAGTCCTTCCTCGGGGGAATAGTAATAGGGACTTTGAATTGAAATCGGAGAATGTTGAAGCTCGCCTAAACCACGATAAATGGTATTAATCATCGTTTGGCGATCGATGGCGTGGGCGACTGCTCGACGAAATTCCAACGTATTAAACCATTTAGATTTAACCGGATCGATGAGGGGCGTTCCGTCGGGTTTTATGCCTTTGTTGAGGTTAAATGAAATAAACGTCGTACCGAGGGCAGGCCCGTCTTCGTAGATGGTAAAATTTCCTCGTTCCTCTTCTCGTTTGAGTAACGAAAAATACTGCGGTGCGACGCTCACCGCACTCAATCCCCCCGAGCGAAATTGTAAAAGCTGTGTGTCTTGGTTCTCGACGATCTGCCAAACGATGCGATCGATATACGGTTGTGGAATGCCTCGGTCGTCTTTGCGCCAGTAATAAGGATTGCGCTCGAAAACGACTCGCTGGCTGGGAACGTATCGGTTGAGGCGATAAGGACCGTTGACGACAATTTGGGTCGGATCGGTATCGGTTCCCCAAGTACTGTTAAAGACTGGATTGCCGTCGTCGTCCGTTTCTTCAATCGCCGGTCGTAAAATATGTTCGGGAAGAATTTCCGAACTCAAGGCACGTAGCAACGGCGAAAACGGCTCGGGAAGGATAAATTCGACTCGGCGATCGTCGAGCTTTCGGACAATAGGAAACGCCCCACTTTCTCCGACGCGCAAAACGTGACGAGTCGAGGTGGGGACTTGTTCGTTGAAGTAAACGTCGTTGTAGGTAAATACCACGTCGTCGGCGGTGAGCGGTTCTCCGTCAGACCAACGGAGGTTTTCCCGCAGCGTAAAGACGATCCTCAATGTATCGTCGGAAATTTCCCAAGATTCGGCTAACGCTGGTTCGATCTCTGTCGTCACGCCGTTGGTATCGACGAGTCCGTTATAGGTATAGGTAAAAACGTTGGGATATTCTTTGCTGAGGGCGGCGTTAAAGGTTTTGGGATCGCCGAGTTGTCCGAGGATCAGTTGCGTTCCTTCAGCTGCATCGACGCGGAAGTCCTCGAGGCTACATCCGCCGAGTCCAAACAAGGCGAAACTGGCGATCGCAACGGCGAGCCAACGATGCCATTTTCGGACGAGGTGAGAAACGAGTGACATGGCGTTTTTTTAGGAGAGGGGGAGCTTTTTCAGGGAAGAGGGAAGAGTGAAGAGGGAAGAGTGAGCATAGCGAACAGGTAAACGTTTAGCCTCATCACCTCACTGGTGACTGGTGGCTGTCTTCACTGGTGGCTGTCTTCACTGGTGACTGGTGACTGGTGACTGGTGACTGGTGACTGGTGACTGTAAAAGGTGCGTGACGCGGGGACAACATTGACTGGACTTCGACGCCATTTTTTCGCCCGCGTCACAGCACCCTACGGCTTCTCGTTATGACTTTTCGTTGGTGACGAGTAGGGCGACGGCGTAAGCGGCGATTCCTTCTTCGCGTCCGACGGGGCCGAGCTTTTCGTTGGTGGTGGCTTTGATGCTGATGGCGGTAGGATCGAGTTGCAGCGTGTGGGACAGTTTCACTTGCATACCGGCCAGGTGCGGTTTGAGTTTGGGGCGTTCGGCGACGATGACGCTGTCGAGATTGCTGACGTGCCAACCTCTCTCGTGTAGGAGTTCGTTGACTCGTTCGAGGAGAACGAGGCTGTTGGCGCCTTTCCAGCGATCGTCGGTGGGGGGAAAGTAGTGACCGATATCGCCCAAGGCTAGAGCGCCGAGCATGGCATCCATGATGGCATGGGTGAGAACGTCGGCGTCGCTGTGACCGACGAGACCGAGGGGGTGGGGAATTTCGACACCGCCGAGGATGAGGGGGCGTCCTTCGCCGAGGCGGTGAATGTCGTAACCGTTACCGATCCGAACGTTCATGGGGGCGCGATCGAAGTTTACGAGCTTCGATCGTAACTTGTGACAGTTAACTTGTACAATTGGATAGCCCAATTGCGTTGGAGGAGTCGTCCTCATGCCCGTTGCCGTCGGTATGATTCAAAGCCTCGGGTTTCCGTCTATTTTAGCGGCGGCCGATGCGGTCGTGAAGGCGGGGCGAGTGACGTTGGTGTATTTCGATAAGGCTGAAAGAGGTCAGTTCGCGATCGCCTTTCGCGGTCCGATTTCAGAAGTGAAACAGTCGATGGACGCCGGACTCGAAGCGGTTGAAAAAACCTTTGGGGGTGAGATTATCTCTCACTATATCGTTCCCAATCCTCCTGAAAACGTGGTTGCCGTGTTGCCGCTCGAGTATACGGAAGCCAGCGAGCCGTTTCGATAGGGCGATCGACGTGAACCCTTCAACAAACTTGTTTGAAAAACAGTTTCAAACAACGTCGCCACACTCCTTAGAATAGGGAGCGGACGTATTCGGGCGAAGCTTTTTTTGAGATTTGCGAACTCTAGGAGACGAACAGTGACACAACAGGCAGTTGGAGCGATCGAAACGAAGGGATTCCCCGGTATTTTAGCCGCCGCCGATGCGATGGTGAAAGCCGGACGAGTTACCCTCGTTGGATATATCCGTGTCGGAAGCGCCCGATTTACGGTGAACATCCGGGGTGACGTTTCGGAAGTCAAACAAGCGATGGACGCCGGAATCGCCGCCGTCGAACGCACGGAAGGGGCAACTCTGGAATCTTGGGTTATTATTCCCCGTCCTCACGAAAACGTCGTGGCCGTGTTGCCGATCGATTTCAGTCCTAATGTCGAAGCCTTTCGCGATGCGGTCGAAGGGGTGAGAATGCCTCGGTTGTCCAATACGTGAATAGGTCGGGAGCTCGATCGCCCCGCTGCTTTAGCGCGGGGTGGAAAAGCGACTCGTGCGGCATCCACAGCGCCGTCAGCTTCCTTAATCCTATCTATCCAATCTTCGATTAGTTGAGTCATCGTTTTGCGCTTCTGCTTGGCAATCCGTCTTAGCTTCTCAAGTCGTCCTGCCTCAATCCTGACACTTAGCCTTAATTTCATATAGCTCATATAGCTGGCTACCCATTGACTACCCCAATATGCGATCGTCATAACATGAAGACACTCAAGTTCAAGCTGTACAACCACAAGCGAAATCGCCACCTGAAGCGCATCGTCAACGCCTCGGGAACGATTTACAACCACTGTATTGCGTTACATCGTCGGTACTATCGGATGTGGGGCAAACACTTGAACTGCGCCAAGCTCCAGAAGCATATCGCTAAACTCAGGAAACGGAATCCTTTTTGGAAAACCGTTGACGCTCAAGCCGTGCAAGACATCTGCCAGCGTATTGAAAAAGTGTATCAGTTGTTTTTTAAGCACAGAGACAAAGGGGTTCGTCCTCCTGGGTTTAAAAAAGTCAAAAAGTACAAGTCGTTTACTCTCAAGCAGAACAACTACAAGTTTCTCGGTGGAAATCGAGTCAAAATCTGCGGTCGGGTGTATCAATTCTGGAAGTCCAGAGAAATTGAGGGAAAAATTAAGACCGTGACGGTTAAACGGACTCCCTTGGGAGAGATGTTTCTGTTGGTCACGGTAGACGCTTCTTCAGAGCCGATTGTCAAAGTCGAGATGGGTAAAAGCGCTGGCTTTGACTTCGGACTGAAAACGTTTCTCACGACCTCTGAAGGCTTCAGCATTGACGCACCGCTGTTTTTCAAGCAATCTCTCCGCGAGATTCAAAAGGCGAACCGAGAACTGTCTCGCAAGCAGAAAGGGTCGAACAACCGAGAACGCGCTCGGAAAAACCTAGTTCGTCGCCACGAGGACATCGCTCACCGACGAGAAGACTGGTTTTGGAAACTAGCGCACTGGCTGACCGACCAGTTTGACGTTCTCTACTTCGAGACGCTGAACTTGAAAGCCATGCAACGGTTATGGGGGCGCAAGATATCCGACCTAGGATTTCGGTCGTTCCTGCAAATTTTGGAATGGGTTGCCCAGAAGAAAGGAAAAACCGTTGCCTACATCGATCGCTGGTTCCCGTCCAGTAAGACCTGCTCCTGCTGCGGCTATGTTCTGGACGAGTTGGATTTAAGCGTGAGGCGGTGGCGCTGCCCGTCCTGCGGGTCGGAAAACGACCGGGACGAAAACGCCGCAATTAACATCAAACAGGTTGGGGCATCAACCTGTGGGTTAGGCGAAGTTAGTCAGGCTCCGCCTGCATTGGCTGTTTGAACCCAGAATCCCCGTCGCGTGACTCGCGGGGAGTTTGTCAACTCTTCTTCCTCGTCCTAATCGAGCTGGGGTGATGGGAAGATGATGAGGTGAGAAGATTTCCCATCATCAGGTCATCCCATCATCACTTCATCTTTCGTTGGAGGTTGCCATCGATCCGGCAACCCCATAGAATGAGAGATCGGACTTTTGACGGGGCGATCGGCACGTTTGCGATCGCTGCTGCCAAATCCGTCTTTTTAAGTTTCCTCGAATCCTATCGTCATCATCGCTCGAAAACTATCATGAAGAAGCGCGTTCAACTCCTGCTCGATCGAGACGTTCGCAAACTCGGCAAAGCGGGTGACGTCGTCGATGTCGCTCCCGGCTACGCGAGAAATTACTTAATTCCCCAAAAAATGGCGGTTCCGACGACGCCGGGAATTCTCAAACAAGTCGAACTCCGCAAACAACAAGAACTCGAACGGATCGCCCAACTGAAAAGGGACGCGGAATCCCAGAAAACGGCCCTCGAAACCATCGGCCGTTTTACCGTGCAGAAACAAGTCGGCGAGGGAGATGCGATCTTCGGAACCGTCACCGATCGCGAAGTCGCCGCCGCCATTCAAGAAACCACCGGACAAGAGGTCGATCGCCATACGATTACCCTCCCCGAAATCAACAAAACGGGTTTCTACAAAGCGCAAATCAAACTGCACCCGGACGTCTCCGCGCAAATCGAAATTCACGTCACACCTTTGTAAATCTCGTCGAACATCTCGCGAGTCAGTGTGCCAAAGCTGAACTCAGGTTTCCGCAAACTGACCCCGAAATTCAACCAAATTTCTCGTTTCCTCAAACTCGCTACGATGACGGGGGCGCTAAGCTGCTTCGAGCTGGCGTCCCCGTTGTTTTACCCGTCGTTTCGAGTGTTTCGAGGGGTTGAGTAACAAAACTTAAAGACTCAAACGTCCCGAGACGCCAGACTCAGTAGTACCCTGAGAAATAATGCTTTGGCATCTTACGGACAAGCTGATTCGAGGCAGTTCGTCTCGGACAGTCCGATCGCCAATGCGATAACACCCTTGGATTCATTCAATCGAGAAAAAAAACTATGATTCAACGTGGTTCTAAGGTGCGGATTCTTCGCAAAGAATCTTATTGGTACCAAGACGTCGGCTCCGTCGCGACCATCGACCAAAGTGGGATTCGCTATCCCGTTATCGTTCGGTTCGACAAAGTGAACTATACCGGTTTTAGTGGCGCTTCCGGTGGCGTCAACACCAACAACTTCGCCCTCGACGAACTCGTGGAAGTCGAAGCACCCAAGAAGAAGAAAAAATAAACCTCGATCGCACAGTTCGACGGTTTTCGTCGGCTAAGGTGCGTCAGCGGTTTGGGGTTAGCGTTTGCGGCGATCGATCGCAGCGAACGTCTAACCCTTTCTCGTTTTTTGTATCTTGCTTGCAATGATTCTTTAGCATTTTTCTACTGAACCCGTGCCAGAACTTCCCGAAGTCGAAACTGTCCGTCGCGGCTTAAACGCGGCCACCCGCCGTTACACGATCGCTGGCGTCGAAGTCTTACTCGATCGCACCGTCGCCGCCCCCAACGCCATCTCGGACTTCGCGTCGGGACTCGAGGGACAAGCGATCGCCTACTGGCACCGTCGGGGAAAATACCTGTTGGCGCAACTCGGCGACGATCCCGAACTCGACAGCCTGCAACCGACTCCCCACGGTTGGCTGGGGGTTCACCTCCGCATGACCGGACAGTTGCTGTGGTGTCGCCGAGACGACGCACTCCAACGCCACACGCGGATTCGTTTGTTTTGCCAGGGCGAGGGTGAGAGCGATCGCGAACTGCGATTCGTCGATACCCGTACCTTCGGCCGCCTCTGGTGGGTTCCGCCGCACACCCATCCCGCCGCTGTCGTGACTGCGTTGCTGTCTCTCGGTCCCGAACCGTTCTCCGAAGACTGTTCGACGGACTATCTGGCCGAAACCCTGAAAAATCGACGCAAACCCATTAAAACCGCCCTTCTCGACCAAACCATCGTCGCGGGAGTCGGCAACATCTACGCCGACGAAACCCTCTTTCTCAGCCGCATTCATCCGACGCGCCTGTCCTGCGAGTTAAGCTGGCAAGACCTCGATCGCCTGCGGGGAAATTTAGTGCGCGTCCTCGAAAACGCGATCGAAGCCGGTGGCACCACGTTACGGGACTTTCGCAGTGTCGAGGGAACCAACGGCAACTACGGCGGCCTCGCTTGGGTATACGATCGCGCTGGAGAACCCTGCCGCGATTGCGATCGTCCCATCGAACGCCTCAAACTGAGCGGGCGATCGTCCTATTTTTGCCCAAACTGTCAGCCAGATATCAGACGCGACTCGAATTAAGAGTCAAAATCAACCTAAAATTCCGGCTAAATTCGACGTAAGATGAAAAGCAAGACAGACGTTTGAACGAAAACAGTCCATGCCAGCAGCCAAAAAACTCAAACGCGGTTCGTTCGTCCGCGTCGCCCGGGAAAAATTTGAAAACAGCCTGGAAGCCCAAGCCAGCGACAGTCGGCTTCCCAACTACATCTTCGAGACGCGAGGCGAAATCCTAGAAACCGAGGGAGACTACGCTCTCGTCAAATTCGGCATCGTTCCCACGCCGAACGCTTGGTTCCGTCTCGACCAACTCGAAGCGTTTGAGTAAATCGGACGTTTCGATGCGATCGATATCGCTCGAATCCCGTTCCTCTCACTTTCCGCCGTAACTGCGATCCTGCGCCCCCCAAATGCCCATGAACGCTTCGGTTTCCTCCCCCTCTCCTCCCCGCGATCGCCGACAAAGCCGCGTTTCGATCGTCGGAGCGGGTAAAGTCGGCAGTACCCTCGCCCAACGCATCGCCGAAAAAAATCTAGCCGATGTCGTCTTGCTCGATGTGGTCGAAGGCTGGCCGCAAGGGGTGGCGCTGGATTTAATGCAAGCCCGAGGTCTCGAAGGACACGATCGCCAGGTCGTCGGCACGAACGATTATGCCGACACCGCCGAGTCCGACGTCGTGGTCGTTACCGCCGGTCGCCCGCGTGCGCCGGGCATGGATCGCAACGATTTGATTAAGACTAACGCTGGCATTGTCGTCGATGCAGCGAAACGGGCGATCGAACGATCGCCCGACGCGATCTTTATTATCGTCACCAATCCCCTCGACGTGATGACTTACGTGGCTTGGCAAGCGACACAACTGGCTCCCCACCGCATCGTGGGCATGGCAGGAGTTCTCGACTCGGCGCGATTGCAGACGTTTATCTCCTTAGAACTGGGGGTTTCGACTCAAGACGTGCAGGCGATGGTGTTGGGCAACCACGGACAGCAAATGATTTCCCTCCCTCGCTACTGCACGGTCAAAGGCATTCCTTTACCCGAACTGCTCGATGCCGCCACGATCGATCGCCTGGCCGAGCGCACCCGCAACGGCGGCACGGAAATCGTCGAACTCATGCAGCGAGGCGGTGCGTACTTCGCTCCCGCCTCCTCCATTTACACGATGGTCGAGAGTATCCTCGCCGATCGCTCGCGTCTCGTCAGTGCGGCGGCTTACCTCCAAGGAGAATACGGCATCGAAGGTCTGTTCCTCGGCGTACCCTGTCGCTTGGGGCGTCGCGGGGTCGAGCAGATCGTAGAACTGTCTCTGACGGACGACGAACGCCACGCCATCCAAACGTCAGCGGCTTCCGTGCGCGACAACATCGAAAACGCCAAGCAGGTTCTCGGTTGGTCGTGAACCGGACTGAAGTTTCTCTAATCCATTGCCATTTGCATCAGAACAGTGTGGGTTCCCGGTTCGGTGCTATCTTCAGGCGGACGACGTTGAATATAGGTTCCGTCCGGTTGCAGCTCCCAGGCTTGGCGATTGTCCGAGAGCATGATTCCCAAGATTTCCTGTAAGTCTTTGGCGAGGGTCGGATCTTCGATGGGCGTAATGGCTTCGACGCGGCGGTTGAGGTTGCGGGGCATCCAGTCCGCACTGCCGATAAACACCTTCTCGTCTCCTTCGTTGTTGAAATAGAAGATGCGCGAGTGTTCTAAGAAGCGTCCGATAATGCTGATGACGCGGATGTTCTCGCTCACGTTGGGAACGCCGGGACGCAAACAGCAAATTCCCCGCACGATCAGATCGATTTGTACTCCTGCTTGAGAGGCTTCGTACAGGGTTTCGATAATCTCGCGATCGACCAAGGAATTCATTTTCGCGACAATGCGCCCGGTGCCGCCGTTTTCGGCGCGATCGATTTCCTGTCGGATGAGGGCGAGGGTGCGATCGCGCATATTGACGGGAGCCACGAGCAGCTTGCGATACGACCGCTGGCGGGAATATCCCGTTAAGTGATTGAACAAATCCGTCAAATCCGCCCCGAGTTCCTCTCGACAGCTCAGAATTCCTAAGTCTGTATACAGTTTCGCCGTTTTGGGGTTGTAGTTTCCCGTTCCGATGTGGACGTAGCGGCGGATGTGTTTCTTCTCCTGCCGCACCACCATCGAGATTTTAGTGTGGGTTTTTAAGCCAACGAGGCCGTAAACGACGTGAACGCCCGCCTGTTCGAGCTTTCGCGCCCAAAGAATGTTGTTTTCTTCGTCAAAGCGAGCTTTCAACTCCACCAACACCGCGACTTGCTTTCCGTTTTCGGCGGCGGCGATGAGGGCTTTAATAATCGGCGAATCTCCCGAAGTGCGGTACAGCGTCATTTTGATCGCTAAAACGTCGGGATCGTAAGCGGCCGCCGTAATGAAGTGCTGCACCGTCGCCGAAAAGGAGTGGTAGGGCAGATGAACCAGCAGATCGCCCCGTTCTCGAATTTCGGTAAAGAGATCTTCGTCGGTTTCTGTATTGGGTTCGGACGGATCGAGTTCGAGATCGCCAAACCGCCGCAACCGCGCCGGAACTACAGGCGTCCAGGGGGGATCTTTGAGTTCTGGAAGTGGCAGCGACATCATCGACATCAAATCACCCAATCCCAGAATGCCGGGAAGCTCGTACACGTCGTTCGGTTCGAGAAGGAGTTCCCCCATCAGCATGGTTCGCACTTCGTCGGAAATGGTGGCGGGGACTTCCATTCGCACCACCGACCCGCCCGATCGCCGTTTGCGGAGTTCTTGCTCGATGGCCAGGAGAAGGTCGTCGGCTTCGTCTTCTTCAACGGCGATGTCAGCGTTGCGAGTAATGCGGAAGGGATGGTATTCCTGAATGTTCATCCCCGGAAATAGGAAGTCGAGGTTATGGGCGATTACCTGTTCGAGAGGAACGCCGAGCCATACCATCGATTGGCTGTCAGCTTGGGTGACGTCTTCGAGCGGAAGCGGGACGAAACGCGGTAGGACTTTGGGAACTTTGACTCGCGCGAAGTATTCTTTTTCGCTTTCGGGGTCGCGAACCACGACGGCCAGGTTGAGGCTGAGGTTGGAAATGAAGGGGAAAGGATGGCCGGGATCGACTGCGAGCGGGGTTAAGACGGGAAAGATTTTTTCCTCGAAGTAGGTTTGCAGGTAGTTTCGCTGCTCTTGGTTGAGGTCGATGTAGTCGAGGAGATAGACGCCGTGTTCGGTGAGTTGGGAACGGAGCGTGTCTTGGAAGTGATGGTGTTGTTCGGCCACCATCGGATGCAGGCGATCGCTGATGTCGTCGAGTTGTTGTTGTGGCGTGCGACCGTCTGGGGTGAGTTTGGTGACGTTCGCTTCGACTTGTTGTTTTAAGCCCGCGACGCGCACCATGAAGAATTCGTCGAGGTTAGAGCTGAAGATAGAGAGGAACTTCAACCGCTCGAGCAGGGGCGTGCGATCGTCGAGTGCTTCGTGGAGAACTCGGTAGTTGAATTCGATCCAGCTCAGTTCTCGGTTGAAGTAGTACTGCGGGTCTCGAAAATCGACCTCCGGTGCTTTGTTTTTCTTGGCCGTGTCGGAATTGCTTTTTTTGGGTTTTGCCATAGGTTGGAGATGCCAGTATCAGAGGAAACGAGCGAGCCAGACGAGAGCGTTTTCGTGAGGTGCGACGGTTAGAGGACACCGAAACGGTCGCTATCGACCCTGCTGGAAAACTTCCTCTTCTCGGCCGACCCACCACTCCCCGAGGCGATCGATGTCGTGCTGGAGTTGTGCGATCGCCTCGAGATAGTCTTCTTGAGACATGGTCGCTCGACGCTCTTTTAGCTTTTGCAACCGCAGTTGTACCAGCAGCCACGGCTTGTGCGTGCCGTCGATCGCCTCGATGTATTGGGCTAACGCTTTACTGTCCATCAGCTTACCGATTCGAGCTTAAGTTTAGCTTAACGGGCAGCTTGCCCTCCGACAACTGCGCTTTCACACCACGCTGCCGCCTCGGTTAAGTTATCCTCATAATAAATAATATTTTTTTATATCTTTTGGATATTGATATTTTCTTAGATTATCAATATCGTAGGATACAGACAGACGAAAACAACGACTTCTTGCAAAGACAGATGTTTCAGTTCCAGATTCCGTTTCCCCGCTTCGAGCTTCAAATTCCGTTTGACGGCGACCTTTTAGCCCCCCTGCGTCAGTATCTCGACGGACTCGACGTGCGCCGTCCCCGCTTAGCGCGAGCCATTTGTAACTTCGTTCCCGCGCAATGTCCCTTCGCCCGAGAAATTCGCGCGTTCGATCGCCTCTGGTTCCGCATTCCCCCTCTGTGCAAACTCAACCCCCTCTATAACGAACTCATGAGTCTGCGATTTCGCGCCCTCTGTTATTTGGATGAGGAGGCTTCTTCAGTCTAGAGGGAAGCGTGAAGAGTGAGGATAGGTCACAGTTTTCCTCATCCCCTCACCTCCTCACGGGTGACTGGTGACTGGTGACTGGCGACTGTAAGATCCCATCATCCGGTTGTCTTCCTCGTCTCCACAAAAAAACAGCCACGGCGAGCGCGGCTGTTGAAAAATGGACTAGATGGGTCGAACAGATGAAATTACGCCATGTTGCTGGCAACGAAGTCCCAGCTCACCAAGTTATTCAGGAAGGTGTCGATGTAGTTGGGACGCAAGTTTTGGTAGTCGAGGTAATAGGCGTGTTCCCAAACGTCGATGGTCAACAGAGGTTTGTGACCTTCTGTCATCGGGTTTTCCGCGTTGGGGGTTTTGACCACTTTCAGGCTGTCGCCGTCTTGCACCAGCCAAGCCCAACCGCTACCGAACTGTCCGCCTGCAGCCGATTTCAGTTCTGAGATAAAGTTGTCGAAGCTGCCGAACTCGGCGTCGATCTTTTGAGCTAAGGCTCCCGTGGGCTTACCACCACCACCGGGTTTCATGCACTGCCAGTAGAAGGTGTGGTTCCAAACTTGAGCGGCGTTGTTGAAGACGCCGGATTTTTCCGGGTCGCCTGCGGTGGCTTTGATGATATCTTCTAAAGATTTATCCGCCATATCCGTGCCTTCGATGGCAGCGTTGAGCTTTTTAACGTAACCGGCATGGTGTTTCCCGTAGTGGAATTCCAGGGTTTGCGCGGAGATATGGGGGGCCAGGGCGTCTTTTGCGTAAGGTAATTCCGGAAGTGTAAAAGCCATGTGGTTTCTCCTCTAAAGATTTCTGCGATCGAGTGCAGATGTACTTTCGTTAGACATATCGATCGAGCGGGTCGCTCGACCTGCCTCCAGCTTTCAGGCTGTTGGCAACGAAACTTAACACTACGGATCGTATCTCAAATTCTAAAACAAAGTCAAACTGATTATGAAAAAGTGGCGAGTTGCGGTTCGATCGGGCTGAAAATCGCGGCGATCGCGACGTTTGATGTTAGCACGGCAAGTCCGATCGCTTCCTCAAGCTCTTCCTGAATACACCTGCCGTTGTTCGAGCGCAAAACAACGCGACCCCGATCGCCAACCGATCGCTATCTCCTATATTAAATATTACAATTGTTGATTTTTGTTTTTTTGTAGCAAAAAATACAGACAAAAACAAAAAAAAGATATGGAGTCGATCCATTCATCAGCGATCGCTCGATCGTTGATAAGAAGTTGCAAACTCACAGGCAATCGTGGAGGCATAAGCAATGATATCGTCTATCTATAGCAATTAGTCTATTGACAATTTGCCGTACATAGCAAAAAATCTATGTATGCTTGCCGCTCAAATCTATGAGAATCACAAACCGTATCCATTTCCGAAACCTGCAAGGTGACATTTTCGGAGGAGTCACCGCCGCAATCATCGCCTTACCGATGGCGTTAGCCTTCGGGGTCGCCTCGGGCGCTGGAGCCGCAGCCGGACTCTGGGGGGCAGTCCTCGTCGGGTTTTTCGCTGCCTTATTCGGCGGAACGCCCACGCTCATCTCCGAACCCACCGGTCCGATGACCGTGGTAATGACCGCCGTTATTGCCAATCTCACCGCGTCAGCCGATACGACAGGAGAAGGCTTAGCCATGGCCTTCACCGTCGTCATGATGGCTGGCATCTTCCAAATCCTGCTGGGAGTACTGAGGCTAGGGCGCTACGTCACGCTGATGCCCTACACCGTCATCTCCGGTTTCATGTCTGGAATCGGCATCATCCTCATCGTCTTACAAACAGCACCGTTTTTAGGACAAGCCAGTCCCAAAGGCGGCGTGTTGGGAACCTTGGGCAGTTTGCCCGACCTCCTGTCCAACATCAACCCTGCCGAAACCGGTCTAGCTGTTTTAACCGTTCTGATTTTACTTTTTACCCCTTCTGCGCTGAAGAAATGGGTTCCGCCCCAATTACTCGCTTTGATCGCAGGAACTGTCGTATCGTTAATCCTCTTTCCCGATCTAGATATCCGTCGGATCGGCGAAATTCCCATGGGACTGCCCGAGTTGCAAGTTCCCACCTTTAGCCCCGATAAACTACAAATGATGTTTGTCGATGCGGTTGTTTTAGGGATGTTGGGTTGTATCGACGCGCTGCTGACCTCGGTTGTCGCCGATAGTTTGACCCGTACCGAACACGACTCGAACAAAGAACTGATCGGACAAGGGTTAGGAAACTTAGCTTCGGGGTTGTTTGGCGGTATCGCCGGTGCCGGTGCCACGATGGGAACCGTGGTGAACATCCAAACCGGCGGACGGACGGCATTGTCCGGTCTGACTCGCGCCTTTATCCTCTTTATCGTCGTCCTGTGGGCCGGGAGTTTGACCGCTACCATTCCCATGGCCGTGTTAGCCGGAATTGCCCTGAAAGTCGGTATCGATATCATCGACTGGAACTTCTTGAAACGGGCGCATCAAATTTCTCTTAAAGGTGCGGCGATCATGTACAGTGTCATCGCCTTAACCGTTCTCGTGGATTTGATTGCGGCTGTGGGTATCGGTGTATTCGTGGCGAACGTTTTGACGATCGACCGTCTCAGTCAGCTTCAATCTCAGTCGGTGAAAACGGTGACGGATGCTGACGATGTGATTAACCTTAACGAGAGTGAAAAGCGTCTGCTCGATGGAGCTAACGGACGAGTGTTGTTGTGCCACTTAAGCGGACCGATGATTTTCGGGGTAGCGAAAGCCATTTCTCGGGAACACCAAGCCGTACGGTTCTGCGATGCGTTGGTTCTCGACCTCAGCGACGTTCCCCACGTGGGCGTGACCTCTTCGCTGGCGATCGAAAACGCCATTAACGAGGCGATCGAAGAAGGCTGTCAGGTATTCCTCGTCGGCGTCACCGGACAAATCAAACGCCGCTTTGAAAAAATGGGAATTCTGAGCCGCATTCCCAACGAGCGGTTGATGATGGATCGGACTGAAGCCTTAGAACACGCGATTTCTGAGATCGGACTCGATGTGTCTACGAACGCCGAGCAACTCGTTTGACGAATCCGATCGCTGAAGTTACAACTGGTTCGATTCTAGATCCGTGCAGTCGAGAGGGCGATCGCTCTCTCGATTTTGTTTTGAGCGAATCCGGCCGTCTCGTCGTCCGGTCGTCTTGCTTTCTCGACCTCGAGATAGTCAGAGGGTTCCTGAAGGCGATACAGTGGTTTTGGCAACGGAAACTGGAGGTAAGCAGACGTGACGTTGGACAAAGAAGAACTCGGACTCGACGAACTGACGAACGACAGCGATACCATCGACTATCCTCAAGAAATCGAGACCGTCATCGCGAGTTTAGCGGAAGACCAAAAGGTGATGGTGGGTCACGACGATCGTGGCTACGCCTGGAAATTTAAGTACGGTAGCGTGCAAGTCTTCGTACAGCTAACGGGAGACACCGAAGACGATATGTTTACGGTTTGGTCGCCGGTTCTGAAGCTTCCCACGCAGGACGACGCCGGGTTAATGCAACACCTACTTCAGATGAACTGGAACGGTACGTTCGAGTCCTGTTTTGCTCTCGTCGATTCTCAGGTGGTGGTGGTGTCGTCCCGCACGGTCGCCGATCTCAATCCCAGCGAGATTTCTCGCGTGATTACGGTGGTGGCCACGATCGCCGACGACAACGACGAAGCGTTACAAGAACAATTTGGGGCATAAACCGACGATCTGGCGACTGATTCCGCAGTTACGCGCGCCGGGTTGGGTTCAAATGGGCGTGGACGAATGGCTGCTCGATCGACACCGACAGGGGAGCCATCCGCCCGCGCTGCGATTTTATACGTGGTCGCGTCCGACGATTTCTCTGGGCTATCACCAACGGCGCTATCCGGCATTTTGGCACGAGTTGCAGTGGCAAGGTCAACCCGTGTCGTTGGTGCGACGACCGACGGGGGGGCGGGCGGTGTTGCATAGTGGAGATCTCACCTACGCCATCGTCACGTCGGGGATGTCTGGAACGCGATCGCAGGTGTATCGGCAGCTTTGCGAGTTTTTGATTCTCGGATGGCGACGGTTGGGGATTCCGTTACATTTCGGCGATCGCGATCGCGGGGAATACGCCCGACGCCACAGTTGTTTCGCCACCGCCACGGGAGCGGATTTAGTCACCTCTGACGGGACGAAGTTGATTGGGAGCGCCCAACTTCGCCGAGGAAAGGCAGTGTTACAACACGGTTCGATGCAGTTGTCGCCGCCTCGGGAATTGTTCGATCGCGTGTTTGGGAGCGTTCCCGACTCTATCTCGCATTCTTGGCAACGTGGAGTCGAACCAGCCGAGATCGACGCGATCGTCGCGGTTTTGACGCAAGCCGCGCGAGAGTGCTATAATGTAAAATTTGTGGTTCGATCGCTGTCCGAGCGAGAATGGCAGGAAATTTACTCTAAAATCGAAGTTTTGAAATCTCAATTTTCGTCTTTAGAAGTCCGCAATTCATAATGCAGGTTAATGGCTCGGAGCGAGTAAATTTAAAACGGCAACACCTGCGACAATTAGCCCAATTCCTAAGATGTGAAATTGCGTGAAGGGTTCTTTAAACAACCATACACCTGTCATCGCGACGAGAGCCGTTCCTAACCCCGCCCAAATTGCATAGGCAATACTTAAAGGAACGTATTTTAATGCTTTAGAAAGCAGTGAAAACGATGAAGCATAGCCGAGAACGACAAAAACAACGGAAACCCAATTGCGATATTCAGAGAAAAATTTTAACGATGTAGTGGCAACGACTTCGCTAGTAATTGCAAATAGTAAAAATAACCAACCCTTCATAGTTGTCGATCTTGCTTTAATACTTTATATAAAATTATAAGTATTCTCGATCGACACGATCGCGCGATTTGATAAAGACTTCGAGAAGATTCAATTAAGATTATGTGAAACGTACGCGATACAGTTATTTTTAGATCGAAATAGATCGAGAAAGTATTTTTTGTATTTTAGGTCGCTCTAGAGATCGGCTGCACGCTCGATCTGAAAATCAGTTTTCTTGTGAATCGATTGGCATTTCGCCCCTTAAAGCTGTTTCAGGCGTAATTTCACATCATTCAAACAAGCTTTATTTAAATATTCAAGCAAGAAAAATTGAATATTTTTAATATTACAAATCCCAATCATCGATCGTCGTCAAAAATTTAAAATGAATGAATTTTTAAAATTCGATATGGATGTACTTTTCAAAATCTATAAAATAGAAATTTTAGAGTGAGAGTGACCGAACCAGAATTGAAATCGATAAAAGCTACCGCCAACCGCCCCTCGAAAATCGAAGCGATCGCCCAAACCCAACTGCTTTCAGCCTGGCAGTTTCACCGACTTTGTCAATACACCCCCCAACCCTCGTACTTCGGTGAATTTCCCCCCTCTATATTCGCCTCGGTCATAGGGAAAATCGACACCCAAACCTTACGCCAGTTTTGCGACGATCTCGCCGAGTATGTCAGTCGTCACAAGTTCCCAAACGCCCGGTTCGATCTCGTCAGCGATCGCGGATGCGTCCGCCTCACCCTAGACTATGCCGGAGAGGGAGCGATCGGACGAGTCGTGCGCCTTCAAATCGACGGAACGGCATCCGTTGCCTTCAAAGCATTTTTCGACCCGGATTTCGTTTGGCAACATGGACCTTGGGGAGAAATACCCGTGGGAATTTATCTCAAAGCCTCGGGAGTGACGCGAGACGTGGCCGAGTTTTTCGCCGCAGGAACCATCTGGTTGATGTGGGAGTGGATCGAGGAAGACACCCACCCCAAAACGCGACGGGGACTCGAGTACGCTACCTTCGCGCGACGGGAAGGACTCACCGCCCTCAATCCCCTCAACGGGAGTAATTACAACCGCTATGGCATCCGCGTCGATCTCGGCGGCGTTCAGAAAAACTATCTCGGACGTCGCCTGCGAGACGGACTGTATACCATCGGATTCTACACCCGCAAAATTCGCCGAGAAGGATGGCGATCGATGGCGGTTTACTTTAACGCTAAATCGATTCGCTACGCCCTCAAACGAGGATTGCGGTTGCTGGGGTTGACGTGACTCTGGAGGGCGATCGCCTTCTGCAAAACGAATCCGGTAAAGTAATGTAAAGCCCCCCTCGGGCTTGGACGTAACGCTTTGAGAACCGATCGTGGAATACCGACGCTTTGGACGCACCGAGTTGCAAATGCCCGTGTTCTCCTGTGGGGGAATGCGCTACCAACATTCGTGGAAGGACGTTCCGCCTGCGGAGATTCCCGAGGCCAACCAGCGTAATTTAGAGGCGACGATTCGGCGATCGCTGGAATTGGGAATCAATCATATCGAAACGGCGCGAGGATACGGAACCTCGGAAATTCAACTGGGGCGCATTCTCCCGAAACTTCCCCGCGAAGAACTCATCGTTCAGACGAAAGTGATTCCCACCGACGATCCTCTCGAGTTTCGCATGACGCTGAAGCAGTCCTTGCAAAACCTACAACTGGACTACGTGGACTTGCTGGGAATTCACGGCATCAACACGCCAGAACTGCTCGAGTATACTCTGCGACCCGGTGGCTGTTTGGACGAGGCGCGAACCTTTCAGCAACAGGGTCGCGTTCGCTATATCGGCTTTTCGACTCACGGTGCGACGGAGTTAATCTTAAAGGCGATCGCATCGGGTCAGTTCGATTACGTCAACTTGCATTGGTATTACATCAATCAAGCCAACTGGCCGGCGATCGAAGCCGCCAGACACCACGACATGGGGGTGTTTATCATCAGTCCTTCCAACAAAGGGGGAATGTTGTACGAACCCTCGCCGAAATTGGTAGAACTGTGTCGGCCGCTATCGCCGATCGTCTTTAACAACCTGTTCTGTCTGAGTCGTCCCCAGGTTCACACCTTGAGTTTGGGGGCGGCGCGTCCGTCAGATTTCGACGAACATTTAAAGGTGTTACCGTTACTCGATCGCCCCGAGGAACTACTTCCGCCGATTTTAGACCGTCTCGAACGAGCGGCGATCGACGCTTTAGGAGAAGCCTGGTATAAAACCTGGCATCGGGGACTTCCCAGTTGGGAGGAAACGCCGGGAGAGGTGAATATTGCGGCGATTCTGTGGTTGCGAAATCTGGCGGTGGCTTACGATTTAGTTGAATACGGGAAGATGCGGTACAACCTGTTGGGAAACGGCGGTCATTGGTTCCCCGGTGAAAAAGTCGATAAAGTCGATGTGCGATCGCTCGAGTCCTGTTTGAAAAACAGTCCTCATCGAGATGTGGTTCTGGCGATGTTACGAGAAGCCGACGCGTTACTGGGGGGACAGGAGGTGAAGCGACTGTCGCAGGAGTGAGTCTCGAACCGTTCCTGTCGGCGAACTGTCACGATCGCCGGTTTCTCCCGTTGAAGTGCCGCATATCTTAGGGGCGATCGCCTGGAGAGTATGCCGAGATGTCGCGAGAATCGAGCGTTTTTGGAACCGTGGGGAGACTGCTGGCGGGAACCCTTTTCGCCGGAATTGCCATCGGGGGAATCGAGGCGATCGCCCCCATTTTTCCGTCCGAGACGACCCAAGCCCAGGACGAAACGCCTCAACCCGCGATCGCGCCGACACCACAACCAATTCCCTCGATGCTAGAGTTAGAGCGGGCGTTGCAACAGCGGCAATGGCAACACGCCAGCGAGATGACTTGGGCGCGATTGGGACGGGGTGCAGTGTTACCCGACGGGCGAGCGTTTCGCCAGTTTCCTTGTGCAGAACTCGCCGAAATCGATGCGTTGTGGCGACGCAGCAGCGGCGATCGCTACGGTTTGAGCGTCCAACGGAATTTGTGGACGCTTTTGGCTCGGAAATATCCCCAACGCGATCGTGCCTACACTGAATTTAGACAGACTGTCGGGTGGACAGACTCTACGCGTCCTTACCCAGTCGGTCATTTTCCCAACCAAGCGTTTTGGGCAACGGGAGAGATTTTGTGGTTTGGCTGTGGCGATGCGGCTTGTTCCTTTCCCCGAACGGAAGTGGAAGAAACCCGACTGGCGTTAGAGTTTGTTGTTCCGAGGCTGTTGGAATGTCGAATTCCCGAACTCTAGGTAAATTGAATAAAAAATCAATAGAAATGCTGGCAAACTCGATCGATGCTGTTGAATTGATAAACACACGGAAAGATTCCATTTAAATTGTATTTCCACTGACTTTAAAATGTACGATCGCACTTTAGTAATGACAGTTTTTTGTCTATTTCTACTGAAGTTCCCCCAGTAAATATACTCAAAAGTCTCTCAAACGTTTACAGGAAGGGAAAGAGGGCGTGGAACCCGCCGACCGCCGTACCCATGTAATTTAAAGATTTTCTTAAGATTTTGGGGGGGAAAAGAAATCCGCTAAAATGTAGTCATGTATATAGAACGAGTTCCCAATCGAAATTCACCCCCAGCCGTCCTGCTCCGAGAATCCTACCGAGAGGGCAATAAAGTTCGCAAACGAACCTTAGCTAATTTGTCAAAATTGCCCTCGGAAACCATCGAAAACTTGCGGATTGTCCTCAAAGGAGGAGTGGCCGTTGAAAACTACGGTGAGGCGTTTCAAATTCAAAGGAGTTTACCTCACGGTCATGTCTCAGCGGTTTTAGGAACGCTCAAACAACTCGGAGTGCCGGAACTTCTCGATGCCAAAGCCTCGCGAAATCGTTCTTTAATTGTGGCGATGCTCGTAGCTAGAATCCTCGAACCTCGTTCTAAATTGGCGACATCGAGGGGATTTTACGGGGAAACTTGCTCTTCTTCGTTGAGTCATCTTCTGGGAGTCAAATCGACGGATTAAGATGAATTATATAACGCCTTAGATTGGCTGTTAGTGCGACAAGAATCGATTGAAAATCAATTAGCCCAAAAGCATCTGGAAGAGGGAGCCTTAGTGCTTTACGGTGTGAGTTCGACTTACTTTGAAGGTGAAACTTGTCCCCTCGCCCAATATGGCTACAGTCGAGATAAAAAGCGAGGCAAGCGACAAATTGTCTTCGGTTTGCTTTGTAATGGTGAAGGCTGCCCCATTGCCGTAAAAGTCTTTAAAGGCAACACCTCTGATACAAGCACCTTGGGGAAACAGATTGAAAAAGTCCGCCATCGCTTTGGTCTGAAATGGGTGGTGTGGGTCGGCGATCGAGGTCTGATTACTCAGACACGCATAAAAGGAGAGTTATCCGCTTTAGAAGACCTCGATTGGATTACGGCTTTAAGAGCGCCTCAAATCCAGAAATTAGCTAAACAAGAGGTCATTCAACTGGGATTGTTTGACGAGCAAAACCTGGTAGAAGTTGAATCCGCCGATTATCCGGGAGAACGATTGATTGCTTGTCGCAATCCCTTGAAGGCCGAAGCTGAGCTTCAAAAACGAGAAGTTTTATTGCAAGAGACGGAAAAAGAATTAGAGCGAATTGCCCAGGCGACTCGCCGAAAAACTCGGAGATTGCAAGGCGCTGACCAAATTGGACTGCGAGTCGGTCAAGTCCTGAATAAGTATCGCGTGGGGAAATTCTTCCATCTCGAAATTGGGGACAACGACTTTTCTTATTCTCGTAAGTTGGAAGACTTAAAGGTGGCCACCACTTTAGATGGAGTTTATGTCCTTCGTACCTCGGTGGAGTCCGAATGCTTAGATGCACCGTCCACCGCTTGCGCTTATAAAAGTCTCTCTCGGGTCGAACAGGCTTTTCGTTCTTATAAGACGGTCGATTTAAACGTTCGTCCGATTTATCATCGTCTCGAACACCGCGTTAAGGCTCATGTGTTTCTTTGTCTGCTGGCTTACTATGTTGAATGGCACATGAGGCAAGCTTTAGCGCCTCTGCTTTTTGATGATGAGGAGACTCCCTTGCTCCACTCCGATGGGGTCAGCCCCGTTCGACGGTCGCAGAAAGCTAGAGCTAAGGCTCGTAAGAAGAGAACTTCGGAAAATTTGCCTGTACATAGCTTTTCGACCTTGATGCGGGATCTCGGTACGATTACTTTAAACAAAATCACTTCCCAATTAGAGGGAGTCGAGCTGACTTTTTTCAAAATTACTCAACCGACTCCCCTGCAACAGAAAGCGTTAGATTTGCTTAAGGTTTCTCTCATTGTACCCAGTAGCTGACCGGGCGAAAATCTGATATCCCTTGCCCAGCATAGGTTGTACTTTTTTGTCAAAGGGGAACTTCAGTCAAGATTTTCCTGAAACAACCCAGGGGGCTGAAGCGCCAGAAACCTCCCCTTATTGTCGATCGAAGGCATCGTCACTTGTCTACTCAGCGCCTCCTTAATCCATATCATCGTTCACCTTGAAAGGGCTGGCATTGCCCACCCTACAAATGGGGTGAATGCGGTTGTTCTGTCCTCATCTCTATCACTGGTGACTGGTGACTGGCGACTGGTGACTGTATTTAAAGTTGTCCGAGAGCCTTATGCGTCTGGGGAACGACGCGCACGTGGGAAATCGTGCGTTTCATCATTGTTTGCCACGCCAGAACCCTCTCGGGGGAGGGGACGACAGCATCGCGAAAGGTATCTTTGCGTAAGGCTTCGTTTTGCGCCCGTAATACACCATTAAGGGGAGTGACGGGTTGGAGATAAACGGGGATTTCGGGAGCGATGCGGCTGACGAGATGGGCGACTCGTTCGAGTTCTTGGGCGAGGGTGCGATCGCACACGACAGTTTTTACGAAAACGGAGACGTTAGCCTCACAACAGAGTTTGAGGAAGGCTTCGTGTTCGGCCCAGTGCATTTCACCGCTGGAACTCGGAAGTTTGATGTCCATTCCCACTAAGTCGAGATAGGGAAGAATCAGTTTGAGTTGTTCGGGACGGTGGCCGCCGGTTTCGAGATAAATGGGCAGTTGCGTGCGATCGATCGCTCGAGGGAGAAATTCGGCTAAAAAAGGCGCGTGTAACAGCGGTTCGCCTCCTGTGATGCTGATGCTATCGTGAAGTCCCGGTCGGTTTTGTCGTTCGACCCAGGTTAAGAGAGTGTCGATCGAGACGGGGTTGGGATACGTATCGAAATCTCGCAAACCGGGAGTACGTTCGACGCGATAGGAGGCAGGAGCAAACCAGGTTTGGGCGCTGTCGCAGTACAGACACCGTAAGTCACACAGGGCAAACCGCACGAAAATCTGTCGCGTTCCGACGTTAAGACCTTCACCTTGGATCGCAGAAAAGACTTCGATTAATCGGGCTGTCGTGGGGGTGGAGATCGTCATGGTCGGCGTGAGGTCGAAACAGAGAATCTTGGGAGGACTTGACTGCGATCGATTGTGACACAGAAGACGGGGAGAGCGGGCGATCGAACCGAGACAGGACAACACAAGAACGCGTATCAAACTGTCGTGTTAGCGTCACGAGACCTTAATGCTGATTTCCCTACGCCCGGTCTGGGAATCGGTCGATCGCCAATTTCGTCGGCGATAATATTAATTTTTTAAACAAAGTATTGACAAAGTCAGGATTTATTTTAAAAAAAATCTTCTAAATTTGAGATTGAAATTCGAGGCGATCGGGGGAGCAAAATAGAGCTATTACCTCTCGAGACTGCGGTTTGAGTTTTGGGTGGTAACATGGGTTTTCCCTTCTGGCGGTATTATCGACGATCTGTTTCTGCTGAAGAAACACCCGCTGATGAGACCTTGTATGGCACAGTTAAGAGGGGAGATTTTCATCGATGCGATCGATTGGAGTTAGTCTAATTCGGCTTTGACGGCTTAGCCTGGATTCCCATTCTAGAGAGGGTGTCGGAAACTCCACGATCGCGGGTTTCTTTCTCGGATAAAGGCGATCGCGTTTACAATAAGTCTTCAAGGGAGAATTTGTCGTGATGGGTACAAGACCAACTCGAACCGGGGCCGATCGTCAACTGAGTTCCATCGCTTTGATATAATTCCCAATGAGGAAACTCTTGAGTCATGACGGAAAAGGTATAAACGCTCAAGTTGTTTTCAAAAGTCAGTCGAGTATCCCAAAGCGGTCGAAATAATCCCACAGAAATCAGAGCGTGACGGTTAAGGTCTTTTAAAAGAAATTCGAGCGATTCGGGTTTGTTATAACAGCTTGCCACGATCTCGTTATTTTTTTCGACTCGCCAATAGCAAGAATCGGTCAAAAGAAACCATTCTTCCAGCTCTCGATCGATTTCGTCGCGACAGGAGAAAGATGGATTTGGAGAGGTTCGATCGATGTTAGCTTCAAAGACTAGAACGAAACAGCGATCGCTATCTAATATGGCTCTCCTCGGTGTTTTCCCGAGAAGAGGCGTTAGTTTTTCTCGAACAGTCTCTAAATCTGCTTGTAAAATTGTCATAATTCAGTCGTCTTTGTAGGATTTTTAGGCTCAGAACTCTTGTGATAAGACCAACTCGAATTTGAACCAAGGGACAAAACGTAACCGTTAGGCATGAAGAACATCCAATCATCACACTCATTATAGTTGATTGGAAACGTTCGTAAAATTATTTCATTGTCAAAAATAAAAATTGTCTCTCCAAAAGGGTAAGAAATCTCTACAGATGTAATAATTTGTCCCTCGAGCTTTTGCAATGCAAATGCAATTTGAGATCGATCGTCATTTGAACCCGCTAAAACGCGATCGCCTTGTTCGATGCGCCAGCCACACATATAAATCCACAGCCCCCATTCGCCGCGATCGGGTAAAGGGGTTTTTTGGATTCTTTTTAAACGGGTACTTTTAATTGGTTCGGGTGGCAGTTTTTTGCCAAAGTTAAACGTCAAAAAGCTGCCAATTCCCTGCCAAGGTTGCCATAGCTTTTCTTGTTTGGATAAAAAAGGAGCGAGTTTTTTTTGAATCTCATCTAGATCCCTTTTATTTAGTGCCATACACTTTGATTTTTGATTTTGTAGCTTAACATACTACAATGTTTTGTATTAAATTTCAATTGCTCTCAATTAAAGATTACTATTTTTAACAAAAATAAAAATTTGTTGGCTTGAATGTCTCTCCATCTTTTTTCGATAAGCTAGGTTTTAAGAAGTCTTCACCACATCCCCCCTTATACGGAATCCGTTCCCGATAAGCTAGGTTTCAAGAAGTCTTCACCACATCCCCCCCTTAGCCCCCTATCCCCCCTTCGCCCCCCTTTGAAAGGGGGGTTGGGGGGATGGTTGGGGGGATAGATAGGGGTTTGTCAGGTTGGAAAAAACCAGTGTTTGAGTCCTCGACTCCGCTCGGACTCAACGCTGAGCGAAGTCGAAGCGAGCGAAGTCGAAGCGAGCGAAGTCGAAGCGAGCGAAGTCGAAGCGTTGAAATTCGGATTTCGGATGAGATCCCCAGCACCTTGGAGATGTCGGGGATCTGGAGAAACCATCCGATTTTCGGATAGGGTACTTCACTATGACTATATTTTGATTCACCTTAAAGTTCTTGATTTTGAGCTGTTATACAATTGAGTTTTCGATAATTCACGTCGTCCAGCAATTATTATGAGGTAAGTTGTTTAAATAGAAAATTATATGGACAAACTGACACAGTTACCCAAAAATTTGCCCGTTCCAGTCGATGACGGTGCTTGCGATCGCTTACTTGGAAAATTTTTACCATCCGTCAGTTTATTGTCAACTCAAGATAAATGGATCGATCTATCAACGAGCGCCAATTTCGTTGTCATTTATTGCTATCCCATGACTGGACAACCGGGGGTTTCTTTACCAGATGGATGGGACGAGATTCCTGGGGCAAGGGGATGTACTCCACAATCCTGTACGTTTCGGAATCGTCACCAGGAATTAGGGTTTGCTGAAAAAGTTATCAAAAGCTGGGGGTGGAAAATGAACAAGAAGCCGTCTTGCTCAAGGTATAAATCTGAATTGACTTAACTCGTCCACTTTATAAGTTACAATAATATTTCTCGACAAAATTATGAA